>JAKLKD010000364.1 GCA_023150845.1 Myxococcota bacterium
GGCCGCGGCGCCCCCGCCGAGGCCCACGGCCTCTACTGGCGGCCCCGGCTCCTCGGAGAGCACCCCACCGCCCGGGCCGCCGCCGCCTTCGGCGAGGCCCAAGGCCAAGACGCCGTCGTCGTGGCGGCCTCGTTCACCGGCGGCGGCGACGCCCTCGCTGGGCGCCTCGCCACACGCCAGCGGCAGCCCGGGGCCCTGCGCCGACGCGGCGAAGAGGACGCCCGGGGCGCCTTGGTCGTGAACCTCGATCACCCCTTGGCCGCGCGACTCGTGGCTTTGCCCCCGGAGATCGGCGGGCCCGCGCTGTGGGCCCTCGCCCGCCGCGCCGTCGGGGACCAGGCGCCGACCTCCCCCGCGCTCATCCAGCGCCTCGCCGGGGAGGGCGCGCCGTGAGCGACCCCACCGAGCGCCCCGACCACGACGACCTCCTCGACGGCGCCACCGTGCTCGCCCAGGGGAGCTTCCGCCTCGACCGCCGCCGAGCCTTTGAGAAGCTGAGCCACCACCAGCTCGAAGACCCCCACCGCTACACCCTGGAGCTCGTCGCCGCCGCGGTCTGCGCCGGGGCCACCTCGATCAAGGTGGTGAACGACAGCGACGACTTCGAGATCGAGTGGGACGGCGACCACCCCACGGCGGAGGAGCTGGAGGCCCTGCTCGACTGGATCTTCACCCGCAGCGACGACCGCCGCGCCCGGATGCTCCAGCACCTGAGCCAAGGCATCTTCGGCGCCGTCGGCCTCGACCCCCGCTGGGTGCACCTGGAGCGCCCCGGGGTGAAGCTGACCCTCACCGACCCCCTGGAGCCCACCCAGGCCCCGAGCCCCCGGGCCGAGGGCGTGCGGGTGCATGTGCGGGAGCGTTTCTCGTGGAAGGTGCTGCGGGAGGGCCTCGCCCGGCCCTTCGACGCGGTCTACGAGACGAAGCTCCTGCGGCGCTACGCCTGGTCCTGCCCCGTGCCCATCGTGCTCAACGGCAAGGCCATGCCCAGCGCCCGAGAGGCCTGGCCGACGCCCAGCGACCGGCCGACCCGGGTGCACGACGACCGCCGCCTCTGGCTGGAGTCCCCCGACGACGCCTTGCCCGCCCCGGAGGCCATGACCGGCGTGGCGCTCGTGCGGGACGGCGTGGTCGTCGGCCAGGCGAACGTCAGCGTCGGGCCCCTGCGCCTGCGCGGCGTCGCCGTCGCCGACGCCCTGCGCCTCAACGCCTCCCGCAGCGCCCCCGTCGAGGACGACACCTACAAAGGCGCCATCGCCGAGCTGGTGAAGGTCGCCGCGTCTCTGGTCGAGGAGGCCCTCGCCGGGCGTGAGGGCGAGGACCTTCCCGAGCCTCTGCGCGCCGCCGCCCTTGACCTCGTCGCCCGAGGTGAAGGCGGCGCGCTCCTCGGGCTCAAGCTCGTCCGCGACCTCTTGGGCCGCTGGTTCAGCGTTCAGGAGGTGGTGAAGCAGGGCCGCGTGGCCTTGGTCGACGCCGACCTCAGCCCGGCGCCGGAGATCGCCTGGCCCCAGCTCCCCGACAAGAAGAAGGACGAGGAGGAGGCGCCGCTCCTGCGCGCCACCCGGGCGGCCCTGGAGGCGCAGCCCGGGCTCACCATCCGCCGCGAGCCCGCCCTGCTCAAGCAGCACGCCCAGGGCCGGGCCCGCCGGGAGCAGCTCGCCCGCAAGGGGGAGGGCCTACGCTTCGCCGCGCGGCACCTCAAGGTCATCCAAGACGTCGGCGTCGAGGGCTTCGTCGGCGTCGGCCCCACGCGCCCCGCCCGCTTCAACGACCCCAAGGTGGGCCTCACCCTTGAGCTGCGCGTAGATGGCCTGCCCGTCGAGCTGGTCACCGAGGACGACATGCCCGGCCCCTTGGTGGCGACGGTGCAGGCCCAGGGGGTGCGCGCCGACGCCACCTTTGAGAAGGTGATCCGCGACGAGCACAGCCAGCGGGCGCTCCGGGCGGCCCGGACGACGGCCCGGGCCCTGCTCGCCGAGGTGATCGCCAACCCCAACGACCCCGACCGCCACGCCTTGGCCGAGGCCTGGCTCACCCAGCTCGCCGCCCGGCTCCCCGCGGACACGCCCCGGCGCCAGCTCCGCCAGCGCCTGCCCCCCGAGGCGCTCACGACCTTGACCTTCGGCACCCTCGACGGCGGCGTGCGCACCTTAGGCGACGTGGTCGATCAGGCCGCGAAGGAGTCCGCCGAGCCCGTGCGCTTCTTACGCCGGGGCACCGCCCCGCCCGGCGTGGCCCCCGGGGTGCTCTTGCTACAGGAGGGTGAGGTCAAGGCCCTGCGTCACGCCCTGCGAGACCGGATCGAGGACGCCACCCGCGCCCTGCTCGACGACTCCGAGGCCCGCCGCCGCCGCGCCGCGCCGAAGGAGGCCCCGCGCCTCCCCCGGGACGTCACCGCGGTCGGCCCCATCACCCTCGACGGCCTGTGCGGCGTGATCGGCCTCGCGCCGGTCCCCCAGCCCGCCCGGGTCCTCCTCTGGCGTGAGGGCGTAGCGTTGGGCCCCGTGGACCTCCCCGACGGCCCGGCCTGCGCCGTCGCCGCCGTGGAGTGGGACGAGGCCCGACCCAACCGCGCCTGGACCGGCCTGGAGGTGCCCGCCGCCGCCGGGGCCGCCCTCGCCGAGCGGCTCAACCCGGCGCTCCGTGAGGCGGTCCAGCGGGCCGCCGAGGCCTACGCCGCGTCGCTCCGCCCTGATCGCCCGTCTCTTCTGCCGCGTTTCCTCCTCGCCGCGCTGCTGAACGACCGCGCCGCCCGCCCGGCCCTCGCCGAGCTGCCGCTGTTCCTCGACGCCACGGGCGCGGCCCAGAGCCTCGACGACCTCCGGCGCTGGCGCGATGAGCGCCGGGACGCCCCGATCCCCTGGGTGAGCGACCCCGCCGAGGCCCGCGGCCAGGCCCTCGACGGCCTGCTCTTCCTCGATCCCGACCGGGTGGAGGCCCTGCGCGCGTGTCTGGGCCGCGCCTCCACCGTGGAGGTCACCGAGCGCCTGCGGACCATCCGTGTCGCCCGCCTGAGCTTCCAAGCCCGGCCCATCGAGCCCCTGAGGCTCCAGGGCCGCCACCTCCGCCAGATCGCCCCGGTGGAGGGTGAGGGCTGGGCGGGGGAGCTGGCCTTGAGCCTCGACCCCGACGCCGCGCCTTGTGTGGAGGCCCGGGCGCTGCATGAGGGCCGCCTGATCAAGCTCCTGAAGCTCCCCTTCCCCGCGCCTTATGTCGCCGTGGTGGAGGGGCCCGCGCTCACCCCGAACGAGACCTTCGACGGCTTCGGCGACGAGCCCGCCGCGGCCCGGGCCTGGCGCGCCCTCACCGAGGCCTGCCTCAAGCGGCTCGTGCAGGATCTCGGCGCCGAGGGCGTCCCGGCCACGCTGCGGCGGGGGGTGCTCGCCCGGCTGCACGTCCCGGAGCTCGTCCAGGGCCTCCCGCCGACCCAGTGTGAGGCGGCCCGCGAGGCCCTCGCCGACGCCCCGCTCTTTGACTCCATCGGCCGCGGCGCCGTGAGCCTGCGGGCGGCCCGCGAGGCCCAGCGCCTCGGCCAGCTCCGGGTGGTGCCGCCGGGGGTGAACCTCGACGATCCGCCCGAGGACCGCCTCTTCTTGCGGTCGCCCCGGGAGGAGGAGGACAACCTCCGCCGCGTCTTGGGCCGGGTGCCCCCCGAGGGCGTCACCGAGGTGGACCAGATCCTCGCCGGGCGCCGCCGCTGGCAGGTGCTGAGCGCCGACCCCCTCGTGCCGCCTATGGCCCAGGTCGCCGCGTCGATCACCCTCAGCGAGGGCCCGGTGAGCCTCTGGGCGGCGATCCCCCTCGACCGCGCCCTGGGCCTGCGGGTGGAGTGGCGTGTGGGCGGGCGCACCCTGCTCGCCGAGGACCGCCCCGGCCCGACGGCGCTGCGCCTGCGGGTGGAGCACCCCGAGCTCACCCCGGACGACGCCTTCGCGGCGCCGCGCCCGGGCCCGGCGAAGGACCAGGTCGAGGACCTCATCCCCTTCGCCATCCACACCCTCATGCACCGGGTCGCCCGGGCGCGGTCCCCCCGGGAGCACCACCACGGCGGCGACGCGGGCCCCCTCACACTGCACGACGCGGAGCTCGCGGGCCTCGCGCTTCTGGCCTGGGCCGCCGACGGCGCCGAGGGCCGGGACTGGGACCGCCTGCCCGTGGCGCAGACCGCGGAGGAGGGCCGCTGGCTCACCGTGGCCCAGCTCAAGGCCGTCGCCCGCCGGGGGCCT
>JAKLKD010000365.1 GCA_023150845.1 Myxococcota bacterium
GGGCGGGGTGAAGCCCTCAGGCGCGGGCAGGGCGTCCACGTCGAGCTGCAGGGCCCCGAGGCCGAGGCGGCGCTCCAGGCTGGCCTGGGCGAAGCTCGCCTCAGCGCGCCAGGCGGCGCCTTCAGCCCGGGTGCGGGCGGCCTCGGCCTCCAGGTCGGCGAGGTCCGCCGGGGAGAGCAGGCCCGCCTCAGACGCCGCCCGAGCCCCGATCAGCGAGGACTCCAGGGCCGTCGCCCACTCGACGAGGTGCTCCTCCAGGCGCGCCGCCGTCCACCACTGGAGGTAGAGCTCGTCCACCTCCCGCTCGAAGGCCCAGGCCCCGGCCTCGGCGTCCTGGGCGAGGGCCTCGGCCTCGGCGCGCAGGGCGGCGCGGCGGGCGAGGCCGGCGTTCGTGAGCGGGAGGTTGACGGCGACGGTCAGCTCGTCGAGGCCCGCGCCCGTCCAGCGCATCGCCTGGGCGTAGGCGCTCGTGGGCCCGAGGGGCTCGGCCCTGGCGGCGTCAAGGCGGGCCTCGGTCAAGGCCGCGCCGGGGGCGCCGGGGCCGAGACGCCAGGCCTCAGCGGCGGCGGCGGGCAGCCCCGACCAGTCCAGCGCGGTCGGGGCGGTCCCCGCGGCGGAGGCGGTCGAGGCCGACAACAGGAGGAGGAGGAGCGGGCGAAGGTTCATCATGGCGCCGGGCTTATCGCCAGCGCCTCTAAGGATGACTTTAGCCTTCGTTAGAGCTTCATGAGAGCGGCGTGCTTAGGCGCCGCCGCTCAGAGCTTGCCCTTCGCGCGCATCAGCGCGATCACCGGGATCGACAAAACGAGGGCCAAGCCGTAGACCCACATCGGCGGCTCGTTCTCCTCGGCGGCGCTGAGGTCCTCCGCCTCAACGACCTCCTCATCAGGCAGGTGCACCACCCAGATCCCGGATTGAAGCGTCGGCAGCACGATGGGATCCGACACAAACTTCCCCCTCAGCACCGCCGGGTTCCCCGGCGTGAAGGTCGAGGACGACATCGGCGCGATCTTCATGAAGGGCGCGTGTTTTTTGCCCTCCTCCCGGGCCAAGGCGTTGATGACCACCACGCCCACCTCGTCGAGCGCGCTCAGCGTGAGCGCCGCGAGGTCGTGGCCTTGCTGTTCGGCCAAGGCGACGTAAGGTTCGGGATCTTGGCCCTCCTCCAAGAGCAGCACCACGGCGTAGTCTGTGTGGTGTTGTAACCAAGATTGAACAGACTCGGCGTCACACGCCCCGAGCTCGGGCTTGTGCTCGGCCAAGGCCGGCACGCAGGGGCCGTTGGTCACGGCGAGCACATAAGGCGCCGTCGCGGGCCAGCCGTCCTCGTCAAGGTTCATGTCCAGGACGAGCTGACCGAGATCCCAGGCGTTCTCTAAGCTGTCCTTGACGACGGCGCGGACATTCCCTACCCCATCGTCGACGATCACGATCGGGCTCAGCGTGTCTTCGCCGGTCATCACGAACAGTCGGGTGTCGGGCGGGAGCTTGGTGACGTCCACCCTCATCGCCGCGCTGGGATCGAGGAGGAGATCGAGGGGCTTGCCACCTTGGCGCGCGGCGTCGTCTAAGGCGCTTCCCAAGGCCATCGGCGAGGTGACGGCCTGCTCCCCGGTCCGGGTGATGACGCTGAGCGCCCCGGACTCACCGCCGCCGACGTAGAGCGCCGTGCGGGTGACGTCGTCGCCGAACATGGCGAAGCCCCGGGCGGCGTCGGCGGCGAGCGCCCCGGCCGTGGCGCCAACGGCGAGCTTGGAGACCTTCGCGGCCGCCCCGGCCGAGGCGGCGCCTTTGAGGCCCTTCGCCATCGACGCGGCCTTGCCCACCTTGGCGACCTTGCCCGCCCCCGAGCCCAGCTTCGCCAAGGCGCGAAGGATCGTGAGCGGGTTGGCTTCAGCGGCGGGGCTCACCATCAAGGCGACCAAGAGGACCAGGGCGAGGCGGCGCATAAACGACTCCGGCGTGCTCACGCCAGCCTACAGCCCCCCGCGGCGGCCCACAAGGCCGATCAGCGCGTGCTGAGCGCCGCGCGCACCGCCTGCTCCGTCTCCAGCGGGCCGACCTTCACCTCAACGGCCTCAAGGTGGCTCAGGGCGCCGCCGGAGAGGCGCATCACCGAGTTCGCCTGGAAGGGCTCGGCGCCCGTGGGTCCCATGCCCGTCATCCAGCTCGACATGACGATGACCTCACTCTTGCCGTCGCCGTCGGCGTCTTGGAGCCACACCGGGCCCTCCTCATAAGACGCCCAGCTCTGGAGCTGGCCGCTGCGCACGACGGCGTCGCCACAACGCACGATGAGCTCAAGATCGGGGCGTGGGCCCGAGGCGATGACCGCGCTGACACAGCTCGGCTGATCCCCGACGGCGCCGACGATGGCCGGGCGGTTGAGCTGCTCCTCCGGGCCGAGGAGCGCGCGGATCTGGTCGTCCGGGGACGCTGTGGGCGCCTCCGCCGGGGCGGGCGTCGCCGCGGGTGTCGCGGGCGAAGGCGCGGCGCCGGTGCAGGCGAGCAGCGAGGCGAGCAGGATCATCGTTCACTCCAGGGCGTGTGGGTCGGGGGCCTCAGCCCGGGTTGGATCGAAGCGCGCCCAAGGCCTTGGCCAGCGCGGCGTCCTCGGCCTCTTCACCGACACAGCCCAAGAGGACCGTGTGCAGGCGCAGGGCCAAGAGCGCGCGCTGGCTCGGCTGCTGCGGGAGGTCCTCGCCCCTCGCGGCGAGGCGCGCGAGCCCCTTCGCGGCCCGGCGGGCGGCGTCGAGGCCGCGGGTGTCCTCCTCCTCCCCCGCCTCAAACCGCCAGCGCGCGGCCTGGGCGTTGATGCGGGCCTTGTCGGCCTCCCCGGCCTCAAGCCCCGTGGCGGCGAACACCCGGCAGTCATAGGTGCGGCAGGTGCGGGGGCGGTCCTCGTAGATCGAGCAGCGCCCGTCCACCAACATCGGGCAGTGACCGCGCTGGTCAAAGCCCATGACCTTGTGGCCCTTGGGCAGCCCCGGCGCGGCGAAGAGCAGCTTCTTGGGGATGCGCGCCAAGGCGGCCTTGTCGTCGGGGCGGACGTGAATGAAGTACGACGAGGTGCAGCACCCCGTACAGTCCCCGCAGGGCACGTCCGCGTCGGCCTCCTCCGCCAAGGCGCGGCGGGTGGCGGCGAGCCAGGCGGTGAAGCGGGGGGCGGGGAGCGTCGCCTCGCCGGGCTCAGCCCTCAAAATACCCATCCACCACGCCCAAGGCGTCGTCGAGGATCTCAAACCCCTCACGGAGCTCCGCCGGGGTGATGGTCAGCGGCGGGTTGACGTGGAAGCTGCCATAGCGGGTGACGGTGTAGAGCCCACGCTCCTTGATACGCTTCAAGAAGGCGCCCATCGCCGGGTGGCTGCCGTTGTACGGCGCCATCGGCGTGCCTTTGCTGTCCTTCTGGAGATCGACCATGCCGAACAGACCGATGGCGCGGAAGGTCTTCACCGTGGGGTGGCGATCCTTGAGGCCCTGCATCTCGGCCCGCATGACGTGCTCCATCTGGGCGGCGTGCTCGACGATGCCCTCCTCCTCCATCACGTCGAGGACGGCCAAGGCCGTGCCCATCAACAGCGGGTGGCTGTTGTAGGTGAGCCCGCCCCAGAACACGGTCTTGCGGAAGTGATCGGCGATGTGCTGGCGCAGGCCCACGGCGCCCAAGGGCAGGTAGGAGGAGGTGATGCCTTTGGCCATGGTGACCATGTCGGGCACGATGTCGCCGTGCTCAAAGGCGAACCAGCGGCCCGTGCGTCCAAAGCCGCACATCACCTCGTCACAGATGAGCAGGATGCCGTACTTGTCCAACAGCGCGCGCAGGCCCTTGAGCCAGCCCTTGGGCGGCGGCAAGATGCCGTTCGTGCCCACGACCGTCTCGATGATCATCGCGGCGATGGTGTGCGGGCCCTCGTACTGAATCACCTCCTCCAGGTAGATGAGGTGCTGGCGGGTGATGGCCTCCTCGTCGTCGCCCCAGGAGTAGGTCAAGGGCCAGGGGTCCATCACACGCACGACGCCGGGGGTGCCGGGCTCGTTCGCCCAGCGCCGAGGGTCGCCGGTGAGCTGCATCGTGAGGTTGGTGCCGCCGTGGTAGCTGCGGTAGCGGCTGAGGATCTTCTGGCGGCCCGTGAACAGACGCGCCGCGCGCACGGCGTTCTCGTTGGCCTCGGCGCCGCCTAAGG
>JAKLKD010000366.1 GCA_023150845.1 Myxococcota bacterium
GAGCACGCGGTGGACTGATCGCCTCGCGGAGCTTGTGCCCACAGCGCCGCGAGTTCCCCGCCCATGCCCATACGAAGCATCGCGTGGGGTGGGACACGAAGGCCCGCCTCACGCAGCGCCGCGATCGTCCGCGCGGTCTCCTCGGGACCTTGAGGCGCAGGAGCGTCACCATGGGTTGAATAGAGGCGCGACGTGATGCTGGGGTGCTGCGTCTGCTCGACCGGCTCATCTCCGAGAGGTCCCGCGTCGTCGGTCGGCGCGAGAATCAGGTAGAGCCACGTCGTCATCCCGCCCTTCGGCGCGTAGAGCTCAAGCGCGAGTTGTCGCCGGGCGCGCTCGTTCTGCGGGGCGAAGGGGTGCACGCCGTCCGTCCAGAGGGTCCATCTACCGGTGGTGAGCTTCATGGGGACTCCGAAAACAGTCGCGCGACGGCGGTGCACGGGATGGAGAAAAAGGGATGCAGATCAAACCAATTGCCCGGCGGACAGGACGTGATGTTGGTGTGGAGTACGGTCACCCAGAGACCTCAGGGTACGCCGCGCGAGCGCGCTTTAGCCAGTCGGAGTAGGACCGGACCGACACCGCCGCGCCGCCTAGGTCGTAGACCTGTCCCGCGTCTGGACGAAACGCATAGCCGCCCTCGTAGAGCGTGATGAGGGGCTCAAAAGGGTCTGGCAGGAGGTACGCCGCGCGTCTTGGGCTATGTCTCGCCTCCTCCCAGTGGAGGGCCGCGATCAGCGACCGCAGCACGGGGCCCGACCTGTCGGGCAGGTGACGTGTCAGGCGCTCAACGTCCTGCGCGGACGCCCGCAGCTCAGGCGCGATGAGGGCCGCGACATCAAAGATGGGCCAAGCGTTGGAGCACTGAAGCGCGTCAGCCCAGAGCGCGGCGCGCATGAGGTAGTCCCTGAGCAGGCGGACGGCGTCTTCAAGGGGAAGGCCGCCGCTCCATGTGAAGCGTAGCGCTCGTTCGGCGAGCAGGTGGCTCGGGGAAGCTGAGGTTGTCATTGTCTGGGGATCCTCTTGAGCATCTCGTCAACGATCTGAGAGATGTTGCCGAGATCATCGCTTATCGTGATTCCATCGGGAGAGACCTTAAACAAGGGCTCCCAGTGCTGAAACGGTGGCCGTCTGTGGTCGACGAGCGGCGCAAGATCGTGCGCGCCATAATGTTGAGCGTTCGCGAAGTTGGTGCCGTCATCCCACGCGGAGGGGTGCGCCGAGCGATAGGGCAGTCCCCGCGCCATCAGTTCGGCCTCGACGGCTTCGTGGGCGAAGAGGCGACGTAGCTCAAGGGCCTCATCCGCGCTCAGGACGCCGCGAGCGGCCTTCTCCCAGAGCTCTCCGTTGCGCGCCATCGGCGAGAATCGCCCCTGCATCACCGCGTCGGGCCCCACAGCGACCACGTGCTCCTCAATGAACATGTGGCCCTTGATACGTTTCACGAGTCCCTCGGAGACCCCCAACGAGCGCGCCACCGCGGGTATGTCCTCCGTCGAGGAGACAATACGAGCGTAGGATTCGACCGCCTCGGGCGCCACATCCGCGTCTGGTAGATATCGCGCGGCCTGCGCGCCCTTCCCCATCACTCGAAGGGCGTTGAGCGCCAAACCGGCATCGACGACCGAGAGCGCGAGGTTTAACCACGCCATCACATAGTTGAAGCGCGCCGCGTCTGGATCCTCCACGAGCGCATTGGGGGCGCCTGCGCCGCTCGCCTCGGCGGCGACGTTCAGGTCGTCGGCGCGCTCGAAGTTGTACGCCGCCTCGCCAAGTCCAACGGCCGCGCCCGCCAAGCCGAGCCCTACTCCCGCCCGGGCGCCCAGCCCGAGCACCGCCAGCCATCCGAACGGCGCCAACAACGAGCCGGTCCTCGTCGGTCACCGTCTTCAACGCTTGGCTCGCCTCAACGCGCGCCACCTTGACTGAGCGCTCCAGCGCGTCAAGACGTGCCTCCAGGCTGCGGGCGAGGTGCTCAAGGCGGGCCTCGATGGCCTCCAGCCGACCCGCGTTCGGCGTTGGGGTCGCCGCCGTCTTGGCCGCTCGCGCCCGCCGCCCGTTCGCCTGCCCCCGACAGCGAGTGGCGGCACCCGAGACCGCCGGGGCCTCCCTCGCGCTCGCGCCGGAGGCCGCGCTCGCGGGCGCTACGCTCGCTGGGCATGGCGTTACCGTGATAGGCTCTCGCCTCGAACGAGGGCTGCCGGATGTACCGAACCACAACTTCTCGATGGCCAGTGGAACCGGCGCCTCAAGGGGTGGAGACGTCGTCACGCTCTGGAAGGCCCCGCGACCGGGACGAGCTGGGTTGGTAGACGAAGTCACCTCAGGTTTCGATCCGGCTCGCTGCCCAGGCGAAGGCCCATTTTTCACGACATCGAAGAAGGTGGCGAAGGAGTACCAATTCAAGTACGGCAACGGATTGCAGGAGATCTACATCCCGAAGGCCAGGTACGAGGAGTTTCGGTCCTCTGGGGTAGTCCGCGACGACTGGTTTGAAGTCGATTCGGTTCACGTCCCGGCCGACGGCCTGGAGTCGTTCAACACCGCGTTGCGATCGGGGCTGCCGAACGCCTACTATCCGGAGTGACGGGATGCCGACGAAGTTCATCAACGGCGTGATCACGAGAGTCGAGGTTCACGCCCTGTTCGTCGACACCGCCGAGGGCCCGGCCTATGTGTTGGCTCCGGACGTGTCCATGGTAGCGAAGCAAGACCTTCTGTCCACTTTCCAGGTCGGGCAGGAGATTCGGCTCACCCTGACGCGGTTCGTTGATCAGCTTGGACTCCAGCAAGGTCGTATGTACGAAGGTGAGCGCCCTACCTTAGACGTCGAGCACCCGCCCGCCGAGGGAAAGCCGGCCTCGCGCAGGTGCCGGGTCGGCTCCCCCGAGGGGGGTTCAGATCGCCCCGCTCCTCACGTAGAGCGTGGATGAAGCCGACACGAGCCGCCCTCCGTCGCCTCGCGGCGACGCGCGGGTGGTCGCCCGTCGAGGTCTACGTGGACGAGGGTGTGAGCGGGGCCAAGGACTCGCGCCCCGCCCTCGACCGGAGGATGGCCGACGCCCGGAGCGGCAAGCTCGACGTCGTCGCCGAAGGTGGAGAAGGAGCCCGAGCCCACCGCCGACGACCTGCAGGCCGCCCTCGACCGCGAAGCGTCGGGGGAGCCCGAGTAGGTGGACCACCGCGGCGGGCTGCGGTAGTGGACCCCGTCGCGTCGGTAGTCGGGCGTCGTCCGGCGGCGCGACGGCTCCTTGAAACGTCGTCGGGGTCTTCGGGTTCGCCGACGGGCTCTTGGTCGGGCTCTCGGGCTCGTTCCGCGTAGCTCGCACCGGGGTCTTCGGGGCCTGCGGGGACGACCGCGTGTCGGGGTGCTCCCTTACCTCAAAGGCACCCGCCGCCGCCCGGGCACACGCCAATGCGCTTCAACGCGCGAGCCCTCGACCAGGGATGGCAGGTGCGCTTGACGCGGGCGGTGAGGTCTTCGTGGATGCCAGCGGAGCGAAGACACTGAACCCAAGGGTGCAGACTGCCGATGACCCCGTCCCTGCTGCCGAGCGTTCGCCATTCCGCGGCAAGTGTGCCGAAGGGGGTGCCTATCACAAGCCCTGGACGCGGGTGTGGATCAGGCACGGGGCACGATAAGTACAGCGGTAGCTCCCCAACTTGATCCAACTTGCACACATCGCCTGACCATGTAATATATGCTCATAGACCAACGTTCATTCAGTGCTACGAGCATATTCGGTCGAGCTTCGAGCCCGCGTAGTCGCCGCCTACCACGCCGGGGAGGGGTCTCGCGCGGAGATCGGTCGGCGGTTCGATGTCGGAGAGGCCACTGTGAACCGCTGGTCAGCCTTGGCTCGCAAGCGGGGGTCGCTGGAGCCCACCAAACAGGCCTCGCGGCCATCGCAGCTCGTCAGCACGGAGGGGCTGGAGTTCATTCGTCAGACGCTGGAGGCGCTCCCCGACTCGACGATACTGGAGCTTGTCGCAGCCTATGCGGAGGAGTTTGGCGTGACAATGTCCAGGACAACGATGAGCCGCGCGGTGAACGAGACGCTGGGGTTCACCCGAAAAAAGGGGGCCTCCGTTCGCCAGCCGCGTTGAGCCAGGAGGTGCTCGCCGAGCGCGAGGCCTTC
>JAKLKD010000367.1 GCA_023150845.1 Myxococcota bacterium
GGCGCCGCGTCGGAGCTCGGCGTGCGGCCCGACCGGGTCGCCGTGGGCGGCGCCAGCGCCGGGGCGGGCCTCGCGGCGGCCTTGGCCCAGCGCGCCGTCGACGAGGGCCTCCCCGTGGCCTTCCAGCTCCTCATCTACCCCATGCTCGACGACCGCACGGTCACCCGGGCGGGAATCGACGACCGAGAGCACCGCATCTGGAGCCAGTCGAGCAACCGCCTGGGCTGGACGGCGTACCTGGGTCAGCCCCCCGGCGCCGCCCAGCTCCCGCCCTACGCGGCGCCCGCTCGGAGAGAGTCCCTCCGCGGCCTGCCCCCGGCCTGGATCGGCGTCGGCACCCTCGACCTCTTCCACGACGAGGATCTCGCCTACGCCCAGCGCCTCAGCGACGCCGGGGTGCCCGTCGAGCGCCTCGTCGTGCCCGGGGCTTACCACGGCTTCGACGGCGTGCAGGGCGGCGCGCCGGTGTCGATGGCCTTTCGTGCCTCAGCGAAGGAGGCGCTCCGGCGGGCACTCGGCGCTTGAGCCTGTGTTAGGCTCCAAACGGGAGGTACGATGGGCTTCTTGACGTGGATCGTGGTGTTCGCCGCCGTCTGGATGCTCACGGCGCGGATCCTGAAGCGCCCGACAGAGCGGCCCAAACGGGTCGCCAAGCGCGCCTTCGAGGGCGCCCGCGTCGTCGGCAACACCTTCTTCGGGAGCGCTGGCGGCCAGGCGCTCCCCGACGTCGAGCCTGAGGCGGACATCCGCCTGGAGCCCGGGGGTGAGCACGTCGAGCGGCTCCCGTCGCCCCCGGAGCCCGGCGGGGATCAGGCGGCGCCGAGCACCAGGCGGTCGGGGTAAGCCGCGGCGGCGGCGTCTACGTCCGCGGCGAGGGCGCGCCGGGTGAGCTCCTCACGACCAAAGAGCATGTCCAGCTCGGGGATGTCGTTGAGCAACGAGCTGATCACGATGGGCATCATGCGCCGGGCGAGGCCGAGCTGGGTCGGGGAGACGCGGCTGCGTAAGAAATGAACGTGCCCCACCTCATCGACGAGGATCTGGGCGAAGAGGGCCTCAATCCGGGCCATGGCCTCGGGCTGGGCGCCAAAGAGGGCCCGGGCCTTCTCCAAGAGCAAGGAGAAGATCATCACCCCGACGATCTCGCCGCAGAGCACGGCCATGTCGGAGAGGCGCTCGGGCATAAACACCATGGCCTTCACGAGGAGCTGGGTGCGTGTCGGGGGCTCGGAGACCTCGACGTCTAAGCCCAGAGTGGCCAGGGCGTCCTTGAGGATCCGGGTGTGGTAAAACTCCTCGATCTGGATGAAGGTGTGGGGGTCCTCTAGGTGATCCACCCGGCGGCGGGGGTTCTCGATGGAGAGCTCGACGCCGAAGCGCTCGGAGCGGTTGGTCTTCGCCGTGGCGAGGGCCCAGAGCGTCGCCTCGTCGAGGCCGGGCTCCGGCGAGGCGGCGAGGTGGTTGCGGTGGAAGACCTCGGGGTCGATGGGCAGCTTGCCCTGCCAGCGCACGGGCGAGGCGTCGATCTCCGCGAAGAGGCGCTCCCGGACGTCGAAGCGGCGGGCGCGGAGGTCCGGCACGCCGTCCCGGGCGCGGAGGTAGCTGAGGTAGACGCCGCGGAAGCGGGCCTGCTGGTCTTGGGGCATGGGGCTGAAGGCGTGGCTCATCGTGTCCTCCTGTCGCCAGCATACTGTGCTTGGCAGTTTCTGCCAAGCCCCCGCGTGGCGGTCTCTGCCACCTGGGTTAAACCTGGGTCATGTCCAGCTCCCAGACCCCTCAGACCGACGCGCCCGACCTCGCCGAGCCCTCTTTTGGTGTCGAGGACACCCTGCCAGTGTTCGCGCCGCGCAACGAGCGTGAGCGCCCCGCGCTGGAGGCCTCTCGGGCCGTCGTGGCGCTCTTTCTGCGTGAGCGCACGGCGGACCTCAGCGTGCGGCAGCTCGCCGAGCACGCCGGGCTCAGCGAGCGCACCTTCTACCGCACCTTCCCGACGAAGGAGGACACCATCCGGCCCTACGTCGAGGCGGGGCTCCGCCACATCGTGGAGCAGGTGCGCGCGGCGCCGCCGGAGCGCCCGCTGCGGGGTGTGCTCATCGACGCCCACGCCGGGCTGCTCGACGCCGCCCGGGCCCACGGCGACGGGGTGTTCTTGGAGGTGCTCTACAAGCACGAGCCCCTGCGCGCCGTGTGGCTCAAGGTGATCACCGACGTGGAGCAGGCCTTCGCCGAGGTCATCGCCGAGCGCCTGGGGGTGCCTCCAGACTCGGTGCAGGCCCGCCTCGCGGCGGCGGCGGTGGTGACCTCGGGGCGCCTCGCCTTGGAGCCTCGGGCCCCAGACCAGCGCCCCAGCCAGGTCTTTGAGCGCTGCCTGGAGCTCCTCGGACCCGCACTCTTGGAGCCGCCGCGGCCCTAAACGCCCGCCGTCCAGGCCGCCGTGATCGCCGCCGCCAGGGCCTCGCGCCGCGCCTCGGCGTGGACCTCGCCCCGAAGCTCCCCGTCGCGGAACAAGAACATCGCCGGGAGGTGGAACACGTCGAGCTCCGCGGCGACGCCGGGGCTGTCCTCGACGTCGAGCTCGTAGAGCGGGGCGGGCAAGGCCGCCTCCAGCGCCAGGAGCGCGCCTTTGACCGCTCGGCAGGCCCCGCAGCCGGGCTTCGTGAGCACGACGAGCCCCGACGCGCCGGGCGCCTCCAGGGTGCGGAAGAAGCTGTGATCGTTCAGGCGTTCCAGGGGTGTCTCACGAGAGAAGGACAGCGGACAGCATCTGGTGATTAACTAACAGGGACGGAGAACACATGACCCTCATCCTCGCCCTCGCCTTCGCCCCCTCCAACGCCCTCGCGGGCACCACCTTCGGGGGCGGAGACCTCGGCTTCGTCGGCGAGCTTGACGCCGCTGGCGCCGAGGCCCTCGTCGAGCTGCGCGCCCAGCCGGTGGAGCTTGAGCGCGGCGCCATCGAGCTTGTCTGGGCCCCCTCGGCCCTCTCCTGGGGCATCTACCCCGCCGAGAAGCGCCTCGACCGCGTCGAGGTCGGCGTCATGGACGGGCGCCGGGAGTTCAGCTCCGGGAAGTCCGCCGCGCGCTTCTCCGTAGGCACCGTCAGCTTCGACCGCGACCTCGGCTACGTCGATCTGCGCTTCGGCGAGGGCGGGGTGGAGCTGCAGCTCATCGAGCAGCTTCACCTGCGGCTCGGCGTCGACATGCGCCTGCGCGCCTTGGACGCCCGCCTGGGCGCGCTCACCGATGAGGACGTCGAGGAGGAGATCCTCACCGCGCTGATGCTCGGTGTGCCCGTGAGCGTCGTCTACCGGCAGGACGACCTCGCCGACCACTTCTACGCGGGCGCGCAGCTCGGCCTGCGTCCCTCCGTGGGCCTCGCCGGAGACCGCGCCTTCGTCTACGACATGAGCTGGGGCGGCGAGCTGGGCGTGCACATCTTGCGGGAGGAGGAGGCCGACGCCCGGGCGTTCTTGGCCTACAGCGGCAAGATCGACACCTTCACGGCGCTGGAGGTCGGGCAGGAGCAGCGCCTCACCCTGGGCGGCCGGGTGGACTTCTGAGCCGCGTCGGGGCGGCTCAGCGGAGCGCCTCACGCAAGAGGTCTTGACCCCACCACAGCGCCCCGTCGGCGCGGGCGAGGGTGGGCACGCCGCAGACGCCCCGGGCCTCGGCCTCGGCGGTGTTCAGGCGCAGGGCCTCCTTGATTTCGGGGGCCTCGGCGGCGCCGAGCACGCCCTCGACGTCAAGCCCCTCGGCCCGCAGCACCGCGGAGACGACCTCGACCTGGCCGGCGTCCTCGCCGCGCCGCCAGAGCGCGCGGTAGAGCGGCATCGTGGCCTCGGGGGCGACGAGGCTCACCCGCATCGGCAGCACGCTGCGCACCGGGAAACACGCGGGGAACTGGAAGGGCACACCCCAGTGCGTCGCCCAGTCGTGCAGGCCGGTGAGCATCGAGCCCTGCTGGCCCGGCGGCATCGCGAAGACGGGGATGAGGGGGTTGCCGATGGCGCGGAACAAGGCGCCGAGGAGGATCGGGCGCAGGCGGAGCTGCAGGCCCTGGGCGGCGGCGAGGGCCGGGGCAACCTCC
>JAKLKD010000368.1 GCA_023150845.1 Myxococcota bacterium
GCCGGAGTCGTCGTCACCGCCCTGGTCGTCGTCGTCGTCACCGGAGTCGTCGTCGTCGCCAGAGTCGTCGTCATCGCCCTGGTCGTCGTCGTCACCGCCCTGGTCGTCGTCGTCGCCAGAGTCGTCGTCGTCGCCAGAGTCGTCGTCGTCGCCAGAGTCGTCGTCATCGCCACCGGAGTCGTCGTCATCGCCACCGGAGTCGTCGTCGCCGCCGGAGTCGTCATCGTCGCCAGAGTCATCGTCATCGCCGCCGGAGTCGTCGCCGGTGCCCGGGGCGGTCTCAGGCGGCGGGGGCGCCGGGGGAGGCGGCGCGGCGCCGTCACCGCAGTCCTGGGTGGCGCTCGGCGGGTGCTTGTGCTCGGGGGTCGGGAGCACGGCCTCGCAGCTCAGCGGCGAGCCGCCGTTGACCGCCACGGCGGTCGCCGAGAAGTCCTCGGTGTTCGCGTCCATCGTCATGCTCTGGGCGCAGAGCACGACGGTCTGGCCGCCCTCGACCTCGACGTTGTTGCTGGCCTCGACCTTGAGGTCCTTACACTTCACCGAGATCTTCTCTTTGGCCTCGGTGATCCAGTCCTTCTCGACGAAGGTGGTGATGATCTTCTCTTTGGCGTCGAGGATGTGCCAGATGGGGCCCGACTTGACGTCCAGGCGGGTAGGGGCCTTGGCGCCTAAGCTGACCTTCTCCGCGCAGCAGGTGTCGTCAAAGATGAGCAGGTGGTCGTTGCGAGACCAGAAGACGCGGAGGTTGTTCTTCTTGTCGTCGTTGTGGTAGGGCTCGGGCTTGTCCGCGGCGCCGTTGTAGACCGCGCCCAAGACATAGGGGGTCATGGTGCGATAGGCGAAGCCCATCACGACCTCGGTGCCCTTGTCGGGGATCATCACCAGGCCGCGATCTTTGCCGGCCATCGCCGTGGCGATGCGGCACCAAGACGACGACGGCGCCTCTTCACCCTCGACCGGGTGCTGCACGAGGATGCGGTGCATCTTGTCCGGGTCGACGTTGTCGAGCACGATTCCGATGACGCAGCCGTTGACCATAATGAAGACCTGTGGCGGAGATCCCGGCCGGTGGGGCCGTCATGGGAGCGTCCGCGCGCGAAGGAGTTGGGCAGGGGAGACAGCGCGAGAGTGTGAGCCCACCGGGGATTGGATGCCGGTCGGGCCCGCCCCTATTCTGGCAGATGACCGCGCCGCTTACAACACTTTCCGTCAGGGGACACGCTGGGGCTGGTCAGCTTCCTGCGTCCTGGGCCCTTCTCCACGATCAGGGGGTCGTCTTGGCCGGCACGAGGTAGAGCCCGATGTAGGCCTCGATGCGGTCGCGGTGGGCGTCGCGGTGGGCGAGGAAGGCCGGGACAATGGACTCGTCGAGCCAGAGCACAAAGATCGCCTCGTCGAGGTAACCCGCGGCGTCGGCCTCGCTGAGCAGCCGCCAGAGCGTGTTCTCCGGCTTGTCGAGGGCGCCGGGATCCGTGGCCACGAGGCTCTGGATCGTCATGCGCACCGCCATCCGCTCGAGCTCCATCGGATCGAGGGGGGCGCTGGGGTCCGAGCGCACCCGCTCGGCGACGAGCAAGGACATCTGGTAGTTGATGACGCCGAGGTTGTCGCCAGAGATGACGGGGCTGCCGGACTTCGGATCGACGCGCGCGGGCTTCTGGACCCGCACATGGTTGAACGAGCCGCCGGTGTTGAGCTGGAGGCCCTCCAGGTAGCTCCAGCCGAAGGCGTAGGTGGGGTTGGCGGCCACCGAGGCGATGGCGTCGACCCGACCGCGCGTGAGGTCACCTTCTTTGATGTAGGCGTCGGCGCGGAAACGGAGGGCCGTCCAGTCGTGGGGGTCGAGGGCGATGGCGGCGTCGTACTGGGCGCGCGCGGCGGGCAGGTCCCCCATCATGAAGAAGGCGTCGCCGTACATGGTCTGATAGAGCGGGTTCTCCGGGCAGAGCGCCACGGCTCGCTCATAAAACGCCTTGGCCTGAACGTACTCGCCGCGGGAGAAGCGCTCCTCGGCGGAGTTGTAGGCGGAGCTGGCCTCGGCGGAGCAGCTCACCGGGGGGCCCTCGATGAGGTTGCTCATGCCGGCGCCGATGGCCTGGGTGTAGAGCGTCCCGACCACCTCGAGCCAATCGGAGGTCGGGGAGGTCTCGCGCAGGTACTGAAGCATCTCCGCGGCCGTCATGAGGAGCTGCGCCTTCTGCTCCGGCGGCGCGCCCATCGAGGCGCCGATGAGCACCACACAGGTCACCCCGAGCGCGTCTGGATCGTCGGGGTTCTTCTTGAGCGCCTTCGTGGCGAGGTCCAGCGCCTTCCTTGGGTCGCTCTCTTCGACCAGCGCCACGACGGCGCGCTGGGAGAGCTTGGCCGCTCGTTCTTCAGAGCCCGCCTGGGCGTCGCCGCCGAAAGAGAGCCCCAGGAGCACAACAACGCGGAAGATGAACTTGTTCAATGGAGTCATTTCGAGACGATAGCACGGGTCGCCGAGCCTTTGGCGCGCCGAATGTAAACCCTGCGCCAACCCCTCCGCGGCTTAGTCGGCCCCCCCGACCGTGTTAGGCTCGCGCTCCGCCTGAGGTGCCTGATGCCGCGCGACGCCGTGCTGATCCTCACCCACAGCCGCGACTTCTACGTCACGGAGCTGGTGGCGGACGCGCTGGCCGCCCGCGGCGCCCGGGCCGTGCGTGTGAACGTCGATCGCCACCCAATGGACCTCGATCTCAGCCTGGGGCTCGGCGGCGATGGCCGCGTGACCGGGCGGGTGGGGGAGCTGCCGGTGGAGGCGGTGCGGTCGGTGTGGGCGCGGCGCCTCACGACGGCGAGCCTCCCCGACGATCTCGACCCCGCCCTCGCCGGGCCGGTCATCGGCGAGTGCCTGGCGCATTGGGCGGCCTTGGGGGACCTCCTCGACGACCGGGTCTGGGTGAACTCGCCCCGGGCCGAGGCCGCCGTCGAGGGCCACAAGCTCGGCCAGCTCCGCGCCGCCCGCGCCGCTGGCCTCGCCGTGCCGCCGACCCTCATCACCAACGACCCCGCCGAGGCCCGCCGGTTCTTTCACGCCCACGGCGGCGACATCATCGGCAAGATGTTGACCCCGACCGCCCACGAGATGAGCGGGCGCGGCGGCTTCTTCCACACCCAGCGCCTCACCGCGGAGCACCTGGAGCACCTCGACGAGCTGCGCCTCGGGCCCATGTGCCTTCAGCCGCGGATCGTGGCCCGGGCGGAGCTGCGCGTTGCCTGGGTGGACGGCGTCTGCCACGTCGGCGCCATCGGCGGGGCCGACGCCGGGGTAGACTGGCGCCTCGGCGGTGACGCCTGGCGGCACGGGGCCCTGGATGAGGCCACGGCGAGCGCGCTCAATGTGCTGATGCGCGGAATGAATCTGCGATATGGCGCCGTGGACCTCATGGTGCCCCTGGACGGGCCGCCGATCTTCTTGGAGGTCAACCCGGCGGGCGAGTGGGGGATGCTCACCCGGGATCTGGGCCTGCCCGTCGCCGAGTCCATCGCCGACGCGCTGCTGAGCGGCGAGGCTTGAGCGGCGATGCTGCCTGAGTTCAGCCGAACGCTGCGCGCCATCGAGGCCGATCGTGGGGTCGCCGCCTGGACCCTCGGCGCGAGCCTCAGCCTGCTCGTGGCCTGGGGGCTCTGGATGGGCCTCGCCGAGGTGGAGGTGCAGGAGCAGGCCCAGAGCGCCCGCATCGTCGCCGAGGGCACCGCGCGGCTGAGCGCCCCCGAGGCCGGGATCGTGCGGGAGGTCGCCGTCGCCGTCGGGCAGCGTGTCGAGCCCGGGCAGCTCTTGGTGTCCTTGGAGGATGAGGATCTGCGCCTGCGCGTAGAGGCTGCCGAGGCCCGGGTGCGTGAGCTGACGGCGCGCCTCGCCGCGTTAGGGGACGAGGCCGCGGCGAGCGCCGCCGGGGCCGCCGCGGGTCAGCAGGCCCTCGCCGCCGAGGCCGCCGCCACCGACGCCCAGGTGGAGGAGGCCCGGGCCTACGCCGCTGAAGCCGAGGCCGAGCGTGCCCGGGTCGCCGCGTTGCTCAGCGGAGGCGCGGCGAGCCGAGCGGAGCTGGAGTCCGCCGAGGC
>JAKLKD010000369.1 GCA_023150845.1 Myxococcota bacterium
CGGGACGGGCGGCCCTCGCCGAGCCCGGCCTCCAAGGCCAAGGCCGCGGCGGCGAGCTGCACGAGGCCCTCGGCGGCGTGGGCCCGGGGCGTCCTGGCGCGGGGGGCCTTGGACTCGGCGAGACCGCCGTCGTCCTCCAAGGTGCAGATCACCCGGCCCTCACCCACGTCTTCGCTGCGACGCAGCACCAACACGACCGCGGCGTCACCGCTCGGCGCGCCGTCCGGGGCGGAGACGCCCAAGGCCTGCAGCGCGGCGCGGTGCACGGGCTCATCGCTGAGATCGACGGCGCCGACCAGGGCGAGGTCCAGCTCACCGGCCTGCAGGGCCCGCGCCGCGACCCGCAATGCGTCGAGGCCGGAGCGCTCCTCGGAGGAGATCGTGAAGCCAGGGCCCGCGAGGTCAAACTGGCCGCTGAGCCGGTTCGCGGGGATGTTGGGCATGGTGCCGAGCACCCCGGCGGCGTCCAGCGCGGCCAGCACGCCGTCTTGGGCCGCCGTCACCGCTGCGCCGTCCGCGCCGAGGCCAAGCGCCTCAAACCAGCCCGGCAGACGCCAGCGCATCCCGTACCGGGCCACCTCGGCGTCGACGCCCATGCCGACGTACACCCCAGCGCGCTCTCGGGGGCGCTCGCCGAGCTCCGCCAAGGCGTCGAAGGCGGCCCGCAGCAGCAGGGTCTGCTGGCCGAGGCAACGTTTGAGGTCGTTCGGCGGCGTGCGCAGGCCGGTGAGGGGCAGCTCCACCTCGACGGCGCGGTGCGCCAGGCGCTCCCCGGCGGCGGCGCGCAGGAGCGGCGCCTCCCCCAAGGCCGGTCCAACGGCGGCGCCGATGGCGACGACGGCGATCTTCGGGCGAGGGCGCGCCGCGGGGCTGGGCGTCCGGGTGGCCGGGCCGAGGTACTCCTCGACGAGCAGGTGGGCGTTGTTGCCGCCGAACCCGAAGGCGCTCACCGCGGCCCGGCGGGGGCCGTCGCTCGGCCAAGGCTCCAAGGCGCGCAGCAGGCGGAAGGGGCCGCCGTCCAGCGCGGGGTTCGGCACGTCGACGTGTAAGGTCGGCGGGCGCTCTTTGGCCTTCATCGCCCCAAGCACCTTGATCAGCCCCGCCGCCCCGGCCGCGGTGATGAGGTGGCCCATGTTGGACTTGAGGGAGCCGATGGGGAGCCCGGCCTGGGCGCCGTAGACCTGGGCCATGCTGCCCAGCTCCGTCGCGTCGCCGACGCTCGTGCCCGTGGCGTGGCACTCGATGAGCGAGACGTCTTCAGGGCGAAGCCCGGCCTCGTCAAACGCGAGGCGCATCGCCCGGGCCTGGCCCTCTTGGGTAGGGACGAGCAGGCCCCGACCCCGGCCGTCGTTGGAGAGGCCGACGCCGCGGATGACCCCGAGGATCGGGTCGCCGTCGCGCTCCGCGTCCTCCAGGCGCTTGAGGGCGACGACCGCGGCGCCCTCGGCGGGCATGAGCCCGTCGGCGTCCCGATGGAAGGGTCGGCTGCGCCCGGACTTGCTGAGCGCCTGCAGCGCGCAGAAGCCGACGTGGATGAAGAGGTCATCGGCGCGGTTCACGGCCCCGGCCACGGCGAGGTCAAGCTCACCGTCCCGCAGGCGATCACAGGCGATCTTGATCGCGTAGAGTGCGCTCGCGCAGGCCGCGTCGAGGCAGAGCGCCCCGCCGTCGAGGCCCAAGGCCCGAGCGACATGGGCCGCGGGGAGGCCGGAGTGGAAGCGGCGCTCGGCCCGGGCGTCGAGGTGCTCGGGCTGGAGGAGGTCGGTGAGCCCCGCCTGCTCCAGCCACACCCGCTCGGCGTAGCGGCTCAGGCCCTCGCTCGGGAAGCTCAGGTTGCCGAAGACGCCGCCCGCCCGCTGGCCCTCACGGCGCACGCCGCGCAGGGCGTCTCTGCTGCTGTGCAGCAACCACAAGACCAAAGGATCCCAGCGCGCGACCTCTCGCTGCGGCGCAGCAAAGCCTCTCGGGTCGAAGACCTCATCGAAGCCGCTGACGTAGCCGCCCCGGCTCGACCAGGCGCGCTCGGCCTTGGGGTTGGTCGGAACCGTCGTGATGAGGTGCGGCGGCACCCCCCACCGACCCGGGCGGACCTCGGTGATGAGGTCGTCGCCACGAGCGACACGCGCCCAGAGGGCCTCAGGGGTGAGCGCGCCGGGCAAGGCGCAGCCCTGGCCAACGACGGCGATGGGCGCGGCGGACGACATTGTTCGCTCCGGGAGGCTCAGGACGGCAGCAGGTGGGTCTCGACCCCGGTCAGCTCGGCGACGAGGCGCCCGGCGGCGTCGGTGAGGCGGATGTCGGACACCGCGCGGCTGCGCTCCACGACGCGGCGAGACAGCTCCACCTGCATGAGCCCCTCGGGGGCGCCGTCCATGTAGGACTTGTACTCACCGAAAGAGGTCGGCAAGGAGCGGCCGCCGAGCACCCGGCGAGACCACAAGAGCGCGAGCTGCAGGCCGCCGTCCAAGGCCGCGGCGTCGGTCACCCAGCCCTCAGCGCCCCAGCCCTGGGCGCTCACCCCGGCCACGGACGCCCGGGTGCCCGCGTCGCTCACGCCGTCGAGGCCACGGATGACCTGGAAGTCGGGGCCGTGGAAGAGCACGTCGCCGTAGAGCGCGTGGGGCCAGGCCTCCAAGGTCCGGGTGAGGTCAGACGGCGCGCTCGGCGTGGGGTAACCCGAGGCCATGACCGCCTCGCCGCGGTAATGTACGGCCCCAGCCGCGCCGCGGAGCTCCACGGCGAGCACGGCGCCGTCGCCGTTGTGAAGCTTACGGGTGACGACGTTGAGCCACTCCCCGCGCTGGAAGTCGGCGAGGCGCACACCCTTGAGCACCTTCACGCCGCGGCAGCCGACGAAGGTGAACTCCGGCGCGCTCATCTGGGCGGCGCGGGCGAACCACTCCAAGGCCAAGACCACGGGCACCACGGGCACGCCCTGGATGCTGTGATCCTGAAGGTAGGGGTGAGAGGCCGCGCTGACGTGCACCTCATACCGGCGCTCGGTGGGGGCCTCGGTGGGCAGGAGGGCCTCGGCGCGGGGGGCGCCGCCCATGACCAGGTCCACCTGGTCCGCGGCGCCCGCGACGACCTCCCGGGCGAAGAGCTCGGCGCCGCCGTCCAGCGGGATCAGCGGCACGCCCGCCGCCTCAAAACGCGCCTTGAGCGCCGGGGTGACCATGCCGCCCTCCCAGGGGCCCCAGCCGAGGCTCTTCCACAAGACGCCCGGGCGGCGGCGCGACTCGGCGAGGGCGACGCTGTTGAGGGTCTGGTTGGCCATGGCGTAGTCACACTGGCCGGCGTTGCCGCAGCGCCCGGCCACGGACGAGAAGAGGCAGACCATAGTGAGCGGGTCGTTCGCCGTCGCGGCGAGGAGCGCGCGCAGCCCGGCGACCTTGGTGTCAAACACACGCTGGAACTGGTCGTCGGTCTTCTCGGCGATGAGCTTGTCGGCGATGACGCCCGCGCCGTGGACGAGGCCGGTGATGGGCCCGAGGCTCCGCCGGACCTCCCCCAAGGCTGCGCCGAGGCGGGCGGGATCGTTCACGTCGGCGGCGATGTAGATCGCCCGGGAGCCCGCCGCGGCGAGGGCCGAGAGCGTGGCCCGCACCTCACGGTTGGCGAGGATCTTGCTGAGGCGGCTGTTGATGAGGGCGGGGCTCACCTTCTCCCCGGCGGCGGCGGCCGCGGCGAGGAGCGCGCGCTTGAGGTTCGGCTCCCCGTCGATCCCGGCCAAAGCGGCGGGCTCGTCCTCCAGCGCCGTGCGGCCCAAGAGCGCGAAGGCGCAGCGGGCGCGTTTGGCCAAGGCGATGAGGCAGGCCGCGGTGACGCCACGGGCGCCGCCGGTGGCGACGATGACCGAGCTGGCGTCTACCCGAGCGGGGCCCGGCTGGATGGCCCGGGCGGGCACGCTCTCCAGCACGAGGCGGCGGCCGTCGGCGGCGAGGCCGACGTCACGGTCGGGGCCGCCGGTGAGCAGCTCACGCTCGATGGCCTCGGCGACGGCGTCCGCGTCACGATCGCCGACCTCGACGTC
>JAKLKD010000370.1 GCA_023150845.1 Myxococcota bacterium
CCGTCGCCCATCGGCAGCCCCACCCGCGCGGTCAATAGCGGCGTGCGGCGCTCCGGCGTCGGCCGAAGCCCCAGACGTAGGAGTGTCGCCGCGTAGACAGACGCGCCCGAGATCTTGGCGTGTAATGACGCACAGTCGGGGCTCTCTGTCGCGGCGAGGAGCGCGTCTACACAGAGCGACGGCCCCGAGATGATCCCGCCGTCTTCATCGCGCAGGCCACGGATCAAGGCCCCGCCGTAGGCGCCGCCGCCGCCCCAGCTCAGGTCCAGGCCCTTGTAGCTGCCGCCACGAAAGCCGCTCCCGACACGGTGCAGGTAGAAGCGCCCGGGCTCGCCTTGCTCGGGGTGCTGGTGTACGGTGGGGTCGAGGTGGCCTGGGGCGTAGAGGTAGAGCTCGGCCTCGATGGGCTCAAAGCGGCGATCTCCGGCGTAGAGCGCGCCCTCACGCAGGAGCCAGGCGAGGCGGGAGAGGCCCTCCTCGGCGGTGGTGACGGGCTCGTCCCAGACCCGCAGGCCCCGCGGCAGGCCTTCCATCAGCGGCCGCCCAAGGCCCGGTGCAGCGCCTCGGCCTCTCGGAGGAGCCCCGCCGGGTCGTCGCCGAGGAGCAGGACGTGCCCGACCTTTCGGCCAGGGCGGGGCTCGTCCTTGCCATAGAGGTGGAGCTTCGCGTGGGGCAGGGCGAAGACACGCTCCAGAGGCGGCGGGCCGTCGGCCCAGAGGTCGCCGAGGAGGTTCAGCATCACCGCGGGCCGGGGCTGGCGGGTGTCGCCCAAGGGCAGGCCGCAGACCGCGCGCAGGTGCTGCTCAAACTGGCTCGTCACCGAGGCGCCGAGGCTCGTGTGGCCGCTGTTGTGCACCCGGGGCGCGATCTCGTTCACGAGGAGCTGGCCGTCGCTCAACAAGAAGAGCTCCAGGCAGAGCACCCCGATGTGCTCCAGCCGCGCGGCGACAGCCTCGGCGAGGGCCCGCGCTCGGGGGCCCAGGGTGGCCTCCGCCCGCGCCGGGGTGAGCGTCGTGTGCAGGATGTGGCGGCGGTGGTCGTTCTCGGCCAGCGGCCAGTGGCGGACCGCGCCGTCCGCGCCCCGGGCCATCACCGCCGAGACCTCCCGGTCAAAGGGCACATAGGCCTCAATCACGCAGGGCGACCGGCCCAAGGTCTCCCAGGCCGCGACGAGCTGGTCTTCCCGCTGCACCCGGACCTGGCCCTTGCCGTCGTAGCCGCCCCGGCGGGTCTTGAGCACGGCGGGCAGGCCGACCTCGGCGAGCCCGGCGCGTAGGCTCTCCAGGTCGTTCACCTCGGCCCAGCGGGTCTGGGGCAGGCGCAGCGCATGGAGCAGGCGGCGCTGGGCGAGGCGGTCCTGGATGAGCGACAGGGCCTCGCTGCCCGGGGCGCAGGGGGCCACGGCCTCGACGGCGCGCAGCACCTCGGCGGGCACATGCTCGGTGTCTAAGGTGACGACGTCGACCTGGGCGGCGAGGCGGCAGGCGGCCTCGGCGTCGGAGAAGTGCCCCAAGACGAGGCCGTCGGCGACCTGGGCGGCGCCGCATCGGGGGTCGGGGTCGAGCACGAGCACCCGCAGGCCCAGGCGACGCGCCTCTAAGGCCATCATCCGGGCGAGCTGCCCACCGCCGAGCACCCCGACCGTCGCACCCGGCCCCAAGGGCCGCCAGGCGCTCACAGGGGCTCCTCAAGCACCTTCTGGGTCTGCTCGGCGCGGAAGCGGGCGAGGCGGTCCCGGAGCGCCGGGTCGTGGCGGGCGAGCATCGCCGCGGCCAAGAGCGCGGCGTTCACCGCCCCGGCCTCGCCGATGGCCAAGGCGCCGACGGGGACCCCCTTGGGCATCTGCACGATGCTGAGGAGCGAGTCGAGGCCGTTGAGCGCCTTCGACTGCACCGGCACGCCGAGCACGGGGAGGATCGTCTTCGCTGCGGCCATGCCCGGCAGATGCGCCGCGCCGCCCGCCCCGGCGATGATCACCTGCAGGCCGCGGCCCTCGGCCTCCTCGCAGTAGCTGAAGAGGAGATCCGGCGTGCGGTGGGCCGAGACGACCCGCGCCTCGTGGGGCACACCCAAGGCCCGGAGCATGTCCGAGGCGCCCTTCATCGTCGCCCAGTCCGAGCGGCTGCCCATGATGACGCCGACGAGGGGCTTGGGATCCTGCGGCGGGTGGTCCATGACGGCTCCAGGCGCGTTGGGGGCGTCCGCGTAACGTGTCTCGCGGCGGCGCGCCCGCGGCGAAGCGGCCGTCGACGCCCGAGGCGCGGGGGGCGAAGGACGGCGGACTCCGCGGGGGCGCGGATCCCCCGGCCTAGACCGCTTGGTGGAGGCGCCTCGGGGCCACGTTGACAGGGCGCGCGCCCCAGGCCTACGATCCGCCGATGCCCCGGGTCGTGCTCATCACCGGATGCCGCTCCGGCTTCGGCCTGCTCACCGCGGCCGCGGCGGCCCGCGCGGGCTGGACGGTCTACGCCGGGCTGCGCTCCTTGGACCACGGCGCGGCCTTGGCCGAGGCCACGGCGGGCCTCGACGTGCGTCCCATCGTGCTCGACGTGACCTCGGCGGAGCAGCGCGACGAGGCCCTGCGGCGCGTCGTCGCGGAGGCCGGCGGCCTTGACGCCCTGGTGAACAACGCGGGCCGGGCCCTCGGCGGCTTCTTGGAGCTGGTCGAGGAGGACGAGCTGCGCGCGGTGATGGAGACGAACCTCTTCGGCGCCTGGGCGCTCACCCGCGCCGCCCTCCCCCACCTCCGGGCCCGGGCGCCGAGCACCGTCGTGATGGTCTCTTCAGCCTCGGGGCGCATGGCGATCCCCGGCCTGGGGGCCTACGCGGCGAGCAAGTTCGCCCTGGAGGGCCTGAGCGAGGCCTGGCGCCACGAGCTCCGCCCCCTCGGCGTGCGGGTCGTGCTCATCGAGCCCGGCGCCTACCGCACGGACATCTTCGGGCGGAACCGCCAGCTCTCCCGCGGGATCGCCACGCCGGGGGTCTACGCGCCCTGGGTGGCGGGCATGGACCAGCTCTTTACGGCGATGGTGGACCGCGTCGCCCGGGACCCCGTCGAGGTCGCCGACACCATCGTCCGGGTGCTCCACGACCCCCACCCGCCGCTGCGCTACGCCATCGGCCCGAGCACCGGCCTCCGCGCGGCTCTGCGCGCGCTCGTGCCCGACCGCCTCACGGAGTGGCTCATCGCCCGGATCCTCCGCCACGCCCGGGAGCGCGGCGCGCAGCCCCCGCCGCCTCAGAACCCGTAGCGCTCGTAGACCGGCGCCAAGATCCGCCGCAGCCGCGCCTCGTCGATAGAGACGCCGTCGAGGTCCACCACCCGGGGCGGCGGCGCCTGGGTCGTCGCTTGGGGCGGGGGCCCCGGCAGCTCAAAGTGGGCGTAGATCTGCTGAATCACGGCGTTGGGGTCGGCGTGCAGGGCGTCGTGGCGCACGACGAAGCGGCGGCGCTCGGGCAGGCCCGGCAGGTCACGCTCCGCGCTGAGGTAGGTGCGCACGCTGTCCTCCAGCACCACCTCGACCTGGGCGGCGGTGAGCGCGGAGAAGCCCGGGGCGCGGCGCCGCCAGATCGCGCGCAGCAGCGCGAGGCGGGAGGGGATCGCCCGGGAGGGATCCCGCACGAGGTAGATGAAACGTGCGTCGGGGAAGAGCCGGGCCAAGGCCGGGATCTTCTGGGTGAAGGCCGGGTTCTTGGCGACGATCCACCGCGCGTCCGGCGCCGCGTGGTGATCCCGATAGAGGCGGCGGGTCAACACGTCGCGGTAGAAGCCGAGCACCCGGGCCTGCCGGGCGGCGGGCCACTGGTCAAAGTGGCGGAGGTGGTCGAGCTGGCGGCGCTCGACGCTCGTGGGGTCGTCGTTGGCGCACATGATCGAGGCGAAGACCGCCCAGAGCACGAGCTCGTCCTCTTCGACCTCACCGAGCCGGACCCGGTGCAAGGGGTCCAGCGGCGCGAAGAGCCGGTCCTCCAGGC
>JAKLKD010000371.1 GCA_023150845.1 Myxococcota bacterium
GACATCCGCCCGTTGAGCACGTCAAATCCAAGCTGATCCTCGGGCACAATCTCGCGGAGGGCGCCCTTCAGCGTGGCGACCTCCTCCGCGCAGTCCAGGCCGTGAATCTTGAACCTTCGCGCTTCTCCGGCGAAGGCGGCAGGCGGCGCTACGGTGACCGGGGCGCAGCAGGCGTCGTTCTTGCACTCTTCGCTCATCATGCACCTCCAGATGGTCCGGCCCCGGGTGGACCGGGCGCTCGATTGGAGAACGTAATCACGGCCTGCGTCAGAGATGGATGTTTTAAGGAGCGGCGCGGTGTGAGCCGGGCGGCCCAAGGTCCAGCGTGCCGCACATGGGCGTGACGGCCCGCGCGGCGGTTGTGCCCCCGCTGAGTTAGGCTACGCTCCTTCGAGGTCAAGCGCAGGTGACAGGAGCGTGGATGAGCCCCCTCGGTGAGCTAGAACAAGTCGTGATGGAGGCGGTCTGGGCGCATCCGCCTTCGACGGTGCGGGAGATCGCCGAGCGGATGCGCGGCGACGCCGACCGCGCGTACACCACCGTGATGACCACTCTGGATCGCCTGCACCGCAAAGGGCTCCTGCGGCGAGAGAAGGACGGCCTCGCGTGGCGGTATGACGCCGCGATGAGCCGCGCAGAGCACGAGCGCCTTGTGGCGGACGCCTTGGCCAGCGCGCTCCTCGCCCACGGGGACGCCGGGCTGGCCGCGCTCGTAGACGCCAGCGCGGATGGCGCGCTCTTAGACCGGCTGGAGGCGTTGATCGCCGCCCGGCGGGGCCATCCATGAGCACGCTCAGCTTCGTGCTGGCCCTCGGCGCCTTGGTGTGGCCGATCATCTGGCTCGTCGCGGCGCTGGCGCTGCCGCTTCTGGCGGCGCACCGACACCTCTCGCCCCCCAGCCGCATCGAGCTGACGACGGCGCTGTTGTTGGCGCCGGTCCTGCTCACCCTCACGCTCTTGATCACCATCGCCGCGCCGTCGGTGCTGGCCCTCATTGACCCCAGCCGGGATCATTGCCTGGGGCACGGGCACCACCTGCACCTGTGCCTCTGGCACGGCGCCGAGCTGCCGCCTTGGCTGGCGTGGATCGGCGCCGCGATGTGGACGGTGACCGGCGCCCGGCTCACCCATGCGGCGCTCCAGCTCGTTGAGACCGAGCGCCTCGGCGCCGCGTTGACAGCCTTGGGCCACGATGAGGACGCGGTCTGTGTGGTGCCGTCGTCCCGTGGGCTGTGCCACGCGGTTGGGCTCCTCCGACCCCGGGTGCTCGTCTCGAAGGCCGTCGTAGAGCGCCTCGCGCCCGATGAGCTGGACGCGGCGTTGGCCCATGAGCGCGCCCATGTGAAGCACGGCGACCCCCGCTGGTCGGCGGCGTTGACCCTCGCGGCGGCCTGCTCGCCGTTCTCAGGCTGGGTGATGGCGGCGTGGCGTGACGCCGTCGAGGACGCCGCCGATGACGCCGCCGCGAGCAGCTGCGGCGGTGAGGCGGTCTCACGCGCCTTGATCGCCGTAGCGCGCCTGCGCTTAGAGCCCGCGCCGGGGCTGGGCTTGGTTCGGCCCCAAGGCTTAGAGCGTCGGGTGATGCGCCTGCTCGCTCCCCGGCCCACGCCGCGCGGCTCCCGCGCCCTCTGGGGTGCCCTCGCCTTGGCCATCCTCACCGGGATCGGCATCGGCTGGGGCCATGAGGGGCTACACCACGCCGCAGAGGAGCTCTGGAGCGCGCTCGTGCTGGGCTGACTCCTTGCGTGTCCTACTACGACGGATAGTAGGAACGCTCTGGAGGCTCTCGTGAACCGAACCGCGCTGCTGCTCGCGCCCTTCTTCTTCGCCGCTGCCTGTGATCTTCCGCAAGGAGAGCACGGCCACGACCACGGCCCCGCCGCTGAAGAAGAGGAGGACCGCCGCCCCGGGCTCTCGTTCACGGTCTACGCCGAGGGCCTGGAGCTGTTTATGGAGCTCCCGGCCCTGGTGGTGGGCCAAGACTCCCCGCTCATCGCGCACTTCACCGACGCCCGGGACCCCGAGGGCTTTGTGTGGGTGACTGAAGGCAAGGTCACGGCGACCCTTCGGCACACAGACGGGACGGAGGAGGTCTTCTCCGTCGATACGCTCTTACGAAGTGGGATCTTTAAGCCCATCGTGACGCCAAAACGCGCCGGGGAGGCCGAGCTGATCCTGCGCCTGGACGGCCCGGTCTCGGGCACGGTCTCCATCGGCCAGGTGCGGGTGTACGCCACGGTGGACGAGGCCATCGCCGGGGAGGTCGAGGCCGAGCCCGCCGAGCCCGTGGTGTCGTATCTCAAAGAGGCCCAGTGGAAGACGGTCTACGCCACGACCCTGGCCGAGTCGGCGACGATTCGGGGCTCGGTGCGCGCGACGGGTGAGCTGGTGGCGCCCATCGGGGCCAAGGCCAGCTTGGGCAGCCCCGTGACCGGGCGCCTCGTCGCCACGGCGCTTCTGCGGGTGGGCGCGAAGGTGCGCGCCGGGGACGTGCTCGCCCGCGTGGTGCCCGTGGGTGGGGAAGACCGGGGCGCCGTTGACGCCGCCTTGGCCGCCGCCGAGTCCGAGCGCGCCATCGCCGAGGCCGAGCTTGTGCGCGCTGAGGCCCTTCACCCCGAGGTGGTCTCCACGAAGGCCCTGGAGGCCGCCAAGGCGCGCCTCGTGGTGGCCGAGCAGGAGCTCACGTCGGCGCGGGGCCGACGCGCGGCGTGGTCGGGCAGCGGCGGCGGCGGCGCTGAGCTGCGCTCCCCCATCGCCGGGGAGGTCGCCTTTGTGCGCGCTCAAGAGGGCAGCGTCTTGGGGGTGGGCGACGTGGTGGTGGAGATCGTGGACCCCAGCCGACTGTGGTTGGAGGCCCGGGTGACCGAGTCCGACGCGCCGCGTGTGCGGGGCTCGGCGGGCGCGATGTTCACCGTCGCGGGCGGCGCCTCGCCTGTGCTCGTGGACGCCTCCACCGGGGGCGGCCTGCTCGCCGTGGGCGCGGCGGTAGACCCCATCGATCGCACCGTCCCCATCGTGTTTGAGCTGCCCAACCCCGGCGGCCTGATGCCCGGGAGCTACGTCGATGTGCGGGTGTTCACGCCGGAGCGGATCGAGGCGATCGTCATCCCAGCGGCGGCGATCGTGGATGATGGCGGCGCCACCGTGGTCTATGTGATGGACGGCGGCGAGGGCTTTTACAAGCGTCGGGTGACCTTGGGGGCGCGGGATGGCGACACGATCGCCGTCACCTCCGGGCTTGTCGCTGGGGAGCGTGTCGTGAGCCGCGGGGCCTATGAGGTGCTGCTCTCCACGTCCGCGGGCGGCATCCCCGCGCATGGCCACCAACACTGAGGGAGGGGAAGATGCTCAACGCCCTGATTGAGTGGTCCGTCAAGAATCGACTGCTCGTGACCGCAGCCTCTCTGCTGTTGGTGGTCGTCGGCCTCGTGGTCGGTCGCCGTGTGCCCGTCGATGTGTTCCCCGACCTCACCGCGCCGACGGTCACCCTCGTCACCGAGGCCCACGGCCTCGCCCCTGAAGAGGTCGAGACCTTGGTGACCTGGCCTCTGGAGACCGCCGTGAACGGCGCCTCGGGGGTGCGGCGGGTGCGCAGCGCCTCGGGCGTCGGCATCTCGATTGTGTGGGTGGAGTTTGAGTGGGGCACGGATCTGCCCGCCGCGCGGCAGATCGTCAACGAGAAGACCCAGCTCGCGCTGCCGCAGCTCCCGGCGGACATTCAGCCGCCGCAGCTCGCGCCCACCTCCTCCGTCATGGGGGAGATCATGTTCTTGTCGTTGGACTGGCGAGAGGCGGGCGACGAGCAGTCGATGAGGGCGCGCACCTTCGCCGATCAGGTGATCCGCAAGCGGCTGCTGGGCGTGCCCGGCGTCTCTCAGGTGATCCCCATCGGCGGCGGCGTCAAACAGGTGCATGTGACGCT
>JAKLKD010000026.1 GCA_023150845.1 Myxococcota bacterium
GTGATGCTCGCCGGGCCCGACGGGCGGGTGCGGCGCTGGGCTGGGGAGGCCGCCGCCGCCGACGCCGCGCGCCTCGGCCGCGAGGCCGCCGGGGCGATTCGGGGCTGAGCCTAAGCGGCTTTCAGTCCGCCCGCCTTGCGCTCACGATGAGCCGCGGTCGGCTGTCGGACACGGGGCTCTCGTTGTAGTCGCCGACCATCGACTCGACGTAGAGCCCGCAGCCCTCCATCATCCACTCGGCCTCGTTGGGCAAGACGAGGCGCAGGCGCAGCACCGTCTGGTGGAGGGTCTCGCCGTGCTCGCCGACGTAGCGGTCGTGCAGGTCGAGGCGCTGGTGCACGCGATCGCGGGTGGTGGCGCGCAGGCGGCGCACGGGGCGGCCCTCGGCGACGCCCTCCCAGGCGAGGCGCTCGGGGGCGCTCGCCGTGGCCCAGAGCGAGAAGTCCGGCATCGGCATGTCGAGGGTGAGGCGGCCCTCAGGGGTGAGCCGCTTGGCGACGGCCTCTAGGCAGGCGCGCTGCTCGCCCCGGGTCAACAAGAAGTTGAACGCGGCGTTGGGGATGATCACCTCGTCGTAGGGGGCGTCGCCGAGGTCCGCCGCGCCGAGCGCCCGCATGTCGCCGAGGACGTAGCGGGGTCCGCCGCCGCGCTGGGCGGCGATGTGCAGCATCTTCGCCGAGAGGTCCAGGCCGACGACCTCCCGCCCCGGCCCCGCGAGGCCCCGGGGCACCCGCCCCGCGCCGCAGCCCAAGACGAGGACACGCGGGCCCTGGAGGCGCCGGGCGTAGAAGAGCACGTCGAGGTCTCGGCCCTCAAACTCGGCCTCGTAGAGCTCCGCGAAGCCGTCGTAGGTGATCTCGCTCAAGGGGACTCCGTGGGGCCGCGCCCGGCGACCAGGGCCGCGAGGCCGACGCTGAGGGGGATCTTCGGGCGGTGGCCGAGCAGCGCGCGGGCCTTGTGGTGGTCGCCGCAGAACCGCGTGACCTCTCCGGCGCGCCGAGGCAAGGCGCCGACGCGGATGAGCTCGGGGTCGGCCCCGGCGGCGCGGTAGACGGCGCGGACGAGCTCGACGACGGGCAGCTCCTCGCCGCCGCCGATGTTGAGGATCTCGCCCTGGGCCTCCTCGGCGGCGCAGCGGGCGACACCCTCGGCGATGTCTTCGACGTGGTTGAGCTCCCGGGTCTGGGCGCCGTCGGTCATTGGGAAGGGGGCGCCGGCCAAGGCGGCGGCCAGCGCGGTCGGGACGAGGCGGGCGCTGCGATCGCCGGGACCATAGGTCAGAAACGGCCGGGCGACGGCGGCGCGGAGCCCGGCGTCGCGGCAGAGCGTGAGGGTGCGGGCGGTGGTGAGGGCCTTCGCCGCGCTGTAGGGCGACACGGGCCGCGCGGGCTGGTCCTCGCGGAAGGGGGCCTCGCCGTCGCCGTACTCCTCGCAGGTGCCGACGACGACGAGGCGCGCCCCGAGGCGAAGGCAGGCCGCGGTGAGCTCGGCGTGGGGGCGGGTGAGCTCACGCTCAAAGACGGGGATCAGGGCCGCGTCTCTGCGGTTGTCGACGGGGCAGGCGAGGTGAAAGATGAGCGGCGGGCGCTCAGCGTCGAGGAGCTGGGTGAAGGCGCCGGGCACGCTCAGGTCGAGCGCCAGCGCCCGCGCGCCCTCGGGGATCGGCGCGCCGCGGCTCACCCCGAGCACGTCGAGGCCTTCAGCCAAGAGGCGCCGGGTCAAGGCGGCGCCGATGAGGCCGCTCGCGCCGGTCACCAGCGCCCGATCGGCGCGGAGCAGGTCACGGAGCGGGCGGGGCAGACGCATCGGCGGTAAAGTAACCGGATGAGAACCACTCTCCTCACGTTCACTCTGGCGCTGGGCGGCTGCGATCTCGGCGCCGCCAGCACGGTCACCTACGACGACAGCGGCCAAGACTCCGAGGCCACCGCCGATGACAGCGGCGCGGACGACAGCGGCGACAGCGGCGGCGGCGACAGCGGCGGCGGCGATGACTCCGGGGACGACACCGGGGAGCCCGCGGACCTAGACGGCGACGGCTACAGCGAGGCCCAAGGGGACTGCGACGACGGCGACGCGGGCGTACACCCCGACGCCTCGGACACCTGCGACGGCCTCGACCAAGACTGCGACGCCGAGATCGACGAGGACGCCGCGTCCGACGACCCCTACGAGCCAAACGACACGAGCCCGTACAGCCTCGGCGCCCTGGAGGACACCCCCGAGCATCAGGTCGTCGGTTTCCTCCACAACGACCAGGACGAAGACCGCTTCTCGTTCCGTGTCGTCGATGAGTGGTGGGACAGCTTCACCGTCGAGATCAGCCTCTCCAACATCCCCGCGGACGCGAGCTACCGCCTCACGCTCAACCGCCGCCAGAGCGACGGCGACGCGCCGCTAGGGGAGGTGGACCGCGTGTTCGGCTCCGGCAGCCTGAGCCTCACCTTTGAGGACAGCGCCGGGGATGAGGACGGCGGCGAGTACGAGATCGTCGTCGAGGCCATCTCCGGGGCCGACTGCGGCCAGGGGTACCTGCTCGTGGTGCAGAAGCCCTGAGCGTCTGATCAGCGCGACCGCGCGGTTGGCGAGCCCGGCCCAGGAATCGTCGGCAGCGCCCCCTCCGGCTGCGAATGTTGCTCAGGAATCATCGGCAGCGCCCCCTCCGGCCGCGAATGTTGCTCAGGAATCATCGGCAGCGCCCCCTCCGGCCGCGAATGTTGCTCAGGAATCGTCGGCAGCGCCCCCTCCGGCCGCGAATGTTGCTCAGGAATCGTCGGCAGCGACCCCTCCGGCCACGAATGTTGCGCAGGAATCGGGGTCAGCGACCCCTCTGGCCACGAATGTTGCGCGGCGAGCGTCAGGCCCGCGCGCTCAGCCCAACATCCGCCGATGCCAATGAACGCCGCCAAAACGGCGCTCGGCGTAGCCCAAGAAGTCGAACTGAATCGGCGAGCACCGCGCCTGAATCACCGACCAGGCGCCCCAGAAGAGGTGATTGGGGATGAGCAGGCGCTCGACGAAGGCCTGGAGCTCGGCGACCTCGTCGTCTCCGTGCGCTGGGCCGAGGTAGGCGGCGACGAGGCGGCGCCGGGCGGCCTCGTCGGGGAAGTCCCGGTCGTAGTCGGCCTCAAACCCGGCGTACTCGTTGAGGTGGTTCGCGAGGTCCACGGCGGCGTAGGACGGCGCGGCGTACTCGTAGTCGATGAACCGCAGGGCCTCGGGATCCGGGCCGATGAGGATGTTGCCGGAGAGCAGGTCGTTGTGGGCGAGCACGACCCGGCGCCCGAGCTGGCCGCCGGGGGTCTTGAGCTCGGCGGCGGCGCCCTCGACCTCGGCGCGCAGGGTGGGGAGCGCGGCGAGCTGCCCCTGGAGGTCCAGGGCGGCGTGGCGGGCGCGGTCCTCGGCGGCCTCAAAGGAGAGCTCCGCCGCCGTCGTGAGCCAGCGCTGCAGGGTGTCCCAGAGGCTCGGCGGGCCCTCGACGGGCAGCTCATGCCAGCGGCGCAGGGCCCGGCCGATGCCGCGCTGCTGCATAGGAGTGGCCATCTCCGCCGGGGTCATGGCCCGGTGCCCGTCGAGCCAGCCCTCGACGCGCCCGTTCTCCAGGAGCCCGTAGAGCGGCGGGGCGACGCCTAAGGCGCTCAGCCGGGCGAACAGCGCGTTCTCGGCCTCGCGCTGGATGACGAGCTCGGTGTTGTGCCCGTAGCGCCGCACGAGCGCCGTGGGCCGCCCCGGCGCCGAGAGCCGAAAGAGCAGGTTCGTGATGCCGCCCTCGACGGGGTTGATCTCGGCGGCCTGGGCGTCCTCCCAGCCGGGCACCAAGGCCCGCGCCGCGGCGAGCAGGGCCTCGTCATCGGGGGCGTCCGGCAGGCGCAGCGGCAGGTGGGGGAGGGAGGTCATGGTCAGCGCCTCGGCGTCTTTCGCACCTGCTGGGGGATGATCGAGAGGTCCGCGCCGATGGCGTAGGCTGGCCCGGCGTGGCGCGCGGTCTGGGCGTAGACGTCGGCGTTGACGCCCAAGATCACCCGGCCTTGGGTGTAGGCGTAGCGGACCCCGGCCCCGGCGTAGGCGTCGAGGCGCAGCACCCGGGCGGTCTCCTCCGCGCCGATGAACCAGGTGAAGTCGTTGCGTTGGCGGCGCATCACCAAGGTCGGGCCGCCCGCGACGGACGAGCGCGGGCCGAGCTCCCACTCGGCGATGAGGGGCACCCGCACGTCCAAGGAGCCTGAGCCCCGCACCGAGCCCGCGAAGGGCACGACGACGACGCCATAGCCGGGGTTAATCGCGAGGTGCAGGCGGTCGCCCTCGTAGAAGCGGTAGCGCACGTCTAAGCCCGCGCCGACGAGGTAGAGCCGCGCGCCCATGTCGAGGTTCGGCGCGAGGCCCCGGCGCACAAACAGCTCCCCTTGGGGCAGGGGGATCGTGCCTGTCGAGAGCGGGTTTGAGCCTTGCTGGAGGCTGCCGCTCACGCCGAGCTGGGTCTGGCCGGGCTCAAGGGTCTTCGCGCCGTTCACCCGGGCCAAGGTGGAGCAGCCCACGGCGAGGGCGAGGGTGAGGGCGGCGAGCCCGACGCGGAGCGCGGCGATCACCACTGCACCCCGATCCCCGCGCCGAGGTCGTAGTCCCAGTTGTAGACCCCGCGGGAGGCCACGCCCACCTGCCACTGCCAGGCGAGGCGCTCGCCGATGGGGCCGTCCAGCGCCACCCGGGCGCGTAAGCCGAGGTCGGCGCGGGTGATGCGCTCGGCCTCGGTCTCGGACCACTCCGTCCGGGCGCTCGTCACCGTGAGCGCCGGGCCGACGCCGAGGTGCATCGTCATCGGCCGGGTGCCCATGGCGAGCTCGGCCAGCGCGGAGGCGCGGGCGATCTGGGCGTTGACGCCGTAGTAGTCGTTCGTCTTCGACCGCCGGGTGAGGGTCAGCTCCCCGGTGAGCGCCCAGGGGCGCGGCGTGTACGAGGCCCACACCCCGACGGCGGGCACGATGGCGTGGCGGGCCGGGGTCTGCAGGGCGAAGGCGGAGAGCTGCAGCCCGGCGGTGCTGTGCTCGGCGCCTGAGGCGGCCCAGGCGGCCTCACCGACGAGCAGGCTCAACAGGAGGGTCGGCGTCATGCGCAGGTCTCCGGCGTTTGGCGCTCGGGCAGGCGCGCGGCGAAGGCGGCGCAGAGCGGCGCGGTCAAGGTGTCGTCTTCAGCGACGGCCAGCTCCAGGAGCAGCTCCGCCCAGCGGTCGGTGTCGGCCCAGGCCTCTTCAGCGCTCCAGGCCTCGACGGCGGCGACGACGAGCACGACGGCCTCCTCCGGGCTCGTGAGCGCCCGCAGGTCCCAGGCGAAGGAGGCGTAGACCGTGCCCAAGGCGTAGGGGTCGTAGCTCTCGGCGTTCGCGGGGTACATCGACACGTCCGCCACGGCGTCCGCGGCGACGTCGCGGGTGGTGACGCTCGGCAAGGAGAGGTCGAAGAAGTCGTTGTCGTCGAGCGTGAGGGTCGCGATCATGTCGGCGAAGCCCTCGTTGAGCGCCCGGACCCCGTTGGTGACGTTGGGGTCTTCGAGCTGGTCGTAGGGCGCCAAGGCGTAGGCGTCCCCGGCGGTGAGCACGTTGAACAGCGCGTGGCCGAACTCGTGGCGGATGACGCCGGGGTTCGCCGCGAGGGGCAGCACCGCGGGCAGCGCGTCAGGCAACAGGATGAAGAGGTGCACGCCGTTGCCGAGGTACGCCGCGTTCTCGCCGCTCGTGAAGTCCATGCCGACGAAGGCCGGCTGGTACGCGAAGGCGATGGGCCAGATCGGCTCGGTGTCGACGCCGAGGCCGTTGAGGTCGGCGCGCACCTGGGAGAGCGTGTGGTAGTAGGTCCACAGGACGAGGCCGTCCTCGTCCATGGGGATGGCCACGCCGTCTACGACGTCGTAGTCGAGGTCCATCCGGCCGCCCTCGTCGTACCGGATGGCCAGATCGGCGCTGAAGAGGTCGATGGCGATGCGCCCCCCTCGGTACCCGTCCCCCAGCGCGCCCTCCATGTGCTGCGCGTCGGTCAGCTCAGGGATGGGGCGCGGGGCGACGCGGTACTCGCCGTCCTCGTCTCGGTCCACGGCCAACAAGAGGGCCGGGCTTGGATCCGGGGAGCAGGCGAACATCACGAGGGGGAGCAACATCTTGGCCTCGGCTCAGGGGGTGGCCTCTTGGTTGGCCTCATCACCGGCCTCATCTTCGCCGCTGGCCTGACCGAAGTCCATGTTCTGCGTCGCGTAGTTCATCCCGGCGATGATCTGCTGCAAGACCGTCTGCTGGGCGAGGGGCAAGGCCGAGGACTCGACGCCGCTCTCGACGGCGACGGCGAGGTTGCGGGCGACGCGGCCCAAGGTCTCGTCCTTGATGGCGTCGGCGAGCATCGCGGCGTAGCGGGCGCGGCGGGCCCAGTCCAGGCGCACGGCGTCCTCGTCGAAGACCAAGGCGGCGGCCTCCTTGATGCTGTCGTCGAGGCTCGGGGCGGCGGGGGCCTCCTCACCCTCGGCGGGCTCCTTCGGGGCGCCGCCGAAGAGCAGCGGCAGGGCGGCCATGCCCGCGGACAAGGCGCTGCGGCTCACGGGCCAGGCGGCGAAGAAGGGGTGGTTCGAGACCACCTCGGTGTCGGCGAGGAGCTCGGGGTCGTAGCCCTCGGGCAAGGCGCCGAAGGGATCGTGGCCCTCGGCGGCGCTCAGCACGTCGGCGGGGACGTGGGAGGCGAAGTGGGTCCAGTCGTGGGGGGCCTCGCCCTTCTTCTCGGCGTGGGCCTGGATCTGCGGGATCACCAAGGAGAGGCCGTTGAGGAAGGGCAGCTCGACGAGGGGGGACTCGCGGCCCGTGACCTCACGCCACATGTTGCGGCCCGAGGAGCGGCTCATGTGGCCGTGCTCGAGGTTCCGCACGCCGTCGGCGCCGCCAGCGATGCCCATGACGACGCAGGTGCCCTCGGCGTCGGTGTAGGAGAGCACAAACTGGAACTCGCCGTCGGGGCTCAGCGGGGTGAGCGCGGCCCGGGGCGGCGGCATCTCTTCAGCGCGGCCCAAGGTGAAGACCGTGCCCTGGCGCTTGGCCTCCTCGACGACCACACCCGCCGAGCGCAGGCGGTGCAGGCCCGCGCGACCGGCCTTCTTGAGCACCTTCGACGCCGACTCCAGCTCTAGGAGGAGCGCGCCGTTCTTCTGCTTCACGGCGGCCTCGACGGCGGCCAAGGCGAGCTCGTGGTCGAGGCCCTCCAGGCTCCCGCCCTCACCCTTGAGCCAGGCGGCGGCCTGGGCGTAACCGGGGACATCGGGGAGGCTGGCGCCCGTGGCGAGGGACTCGGCGAGGCGCTTGTTGATCTTCTCAGACATGAAGGGGGTCGCTCCGGGATCGGGAGTGGGTCGAAGGAGAGAGGAGGCCCGCGCTCAGCGCGGCCCCTCGAGGCTGACGGCCTGGTGGACCGTCAGCGCGGTCATGTTGACGATGTCGCTCACGTCGCTGCCCAAAGCCAAGGCGTTGACGGGCTTGTTGAGGCCGACGAGGATCGGCCCGATGGCCGTGGCGCCGCCGAGGTCACGCAGGAGCTTGTAGGCGATGTTCGCCGCGGCGAGGTTCGGGAAGACGAGCACGTTGGCGTCGCCCAAGATGCGCGAGAAGGGGAAGAGCTCCGTGGCGCGTTTGGGGTTCACGGCGGTGTCGGCCTGCAGCTCACCATCGACCTGGAGATCGGGGCGGCGCTGCCGGATGATCGACAGGGCCTCGCGGACCTTGATCACGTCGGGGTCACGCTTGTGCTCGCCGAAGTCCGAGTACGACAAGAGCGCGACCTTCGGGGTGTAGCCCATGCTCTCGGCGACGGACGCCGTGTTGATGGCGATGCCCGCGAGGGTGCTGGCGTCGGGGTTCGTGTTCACCGTGCAGTCGCCGAAGAACAGGCGGCGGTTCTTGAACAGCATGGCGTAGACGCCGGAGACCGCCCCCGCGGCGGGGTTGGCGCCGATGGTCTGCAGGGCCGGGCGCATCGTGACCGCGTAGGCCGTCTCAAGGCCGCCGACGAGGCCGTGGGCGAGGCCCTCCCGCACCATCATGCAGCCGAACCAGGTGGGGCTGTGGATGGACTGCCGGGCGCGCTGCCGGGTGAAGCCCTTGCGCTGGCGCAGCTCCCAGAGCTTGTCGGCGAGGCGATCAAAGAGCTCGCCGTTGTTCGGCTCGATGATCGAGATGCCGCGCATGTCGATGTTGCCCTGCTCGGCGCGCTGGAGGATCTTCCACTCCTCGCCCAACAGGACCGGGTGGCAGATGCGCTCATCCACCAAGATCTGCGCCGCGCGCAGCACCCGGGAGTTGGCGCCGTCGGGGAAGACGATGGTCTTGTCGGAGAGCCGGGCGCGGTTCATCACCGGGCGCACAAACTCCTTCGAGCGCTCGATGAGGCGCTCCAGGCGGTCCTTGTAGGCGCCCAGATCGGCGATGGGCTCCCGGGCCACGCCGGAGTCCGCGGCGGCCTGGGCCACGGCGGGGGCGACCCAGGTGAGCACCCGGGGGTCGAAGGGCTTGGGGATGAGGTAGTCGGGGCCGAACGAGAGCTTCTCCAGGCCGTAGGCGCGCAGCACCGAGTCGGGCACGTCCTCCTTGGCCAAGGCGGCGATGGCGCGCACGGCGGCCATCTTCATCTCTTCAGTGATGCGCCGGGCCCGGCAGTCCAGCGCCCCGCGGAACACGAAGGGGAAGCCCAAGACGTTGTTGATCTGGTTCGGGAAGTCCGAGCGGCCCGTGGCGACGATGGCGTCGGCCCGAGCGGACTTCGCGTCGTTGTAGGAGATCTCGGGGTCGGGGTTCGCCATGGCGAAGAGGATGGGCCCCGGCGCCATGCGGCGGACCATCTCGGGGGTCAAGACGCCGCCGACGGAGAGCCCGACGAAGACGTCCGCGCCCTCGATCACCTCACCCAGGCGCCGCAGCTCGGAGTCTTGGGCGTAGAGCATCTTCTCGGGGAAGTTGTCTTCAGTGCGCTGGGTGTGCACGAGGCCGTTCGCGTCACACAGCCAGATGCGCTCCCGGCGCACGCCGAGGCTCACCATGAGGTTCGCCGTGGCCAAGGCCGCCGCGCCCGCGCCAGAGAACACGACCTTGATCTCGCCGATGGCTTTGCCGGAGACCTCCAAGGCGTTGAGGAAGGCCGCGCAGCAGATGATCGCCGTGCCGTGCTGGTCGTCGTGGAAGACCGGGATGTCGAGCTCTTCTTGCAGGCGCCGCTCGATGAAGAAGCAGTCCGGCGAACGGATGTCCTCGAGGTTGATGCCGCCGAAGGTGGGCGCGATGGCCTTCACCGCGGCGATGACCTCGTCCGGCGTCTTCGCGTCGAGCTCGATGTCGAACACGTCGATGTCGGCGAACTTCTTGAAGAGGTTCGCTTTGCCCTCCATGACGGGCTTCCCGGCCTCGGGGCCGATGTTGCCCAGGCCGAGCACGGCGGTGCCGTTCGTGACGACGGCGACGAGGTTTCCCTTGGCCGTGTACTTGTAGACCGCGTCGGGGTTCTTGAAGATCTCCCGGCAGGGCTCAGCGACGCCGGGCGTGTACGCCATCGACAGGTCGCGCTGGGAGAGCAGCGGCTTGGTCGGGATCACCTCCAGCTTGCCGGGGCGTCCGCTTGAGTGGTAATCCAGCGCGTCACGCTCGAACGACGACATACCGCCTCCAGGTTGGTCCCCCTTAGAAGCGGAGACAGGCGCCGTCAAGGCGAAGCGGCGCGGGGGCGGCCACTCTCTGCGCCTTGCCGCGCTGGGCGCGCGGCGCTATTGGAGCGGCGGTCGGAGAGGGTCAGGTGTCCGCCGGTACGGCCTTCGGGCACGACGGGAGGAAAGTCCGGGCACCACAGGGCAGAGTGCCGGGTAACGCCCGGTCGCGGCGACGCGGAGGAAAGCGCAACAGAGAGCAGTCCGCCAGCGTGTCTCTTCAAGGGGCGCGCTCCAGCACCTGTCCGGCGCAACCCCCTGATCCCAGGGGCATGGCGGCGGCGCAGACTGGCGGGGCAACTCGGGTAAGGTTGAAAGGGTAGGGTAAGAGCCTACCGGCGGTCCTGGTGACAGGGCCGGCCAGGCAAACCCCACTTGGTGCAAGGTCGAAGTCGGAGAAAGCGGCCCGCTATCGCTCCGGGGTAGACCGCTCGAGGCCGTCGGTGACGGCGGCCCTAGACGAATGGACACCACCTCTGAGGGGGCGACCCCGAGGAGGCACAGAACCCGGCTTAAGAGCCTCTCCGACCATCCCCCCTTCCCGCAGGGGGGCTCAGATCGCCAGCTTCCACTCGCCGCGCTCGCCCAGGCGCAGCACGTCCATCGGGCAGACCTCGACGCAGATGCCGCACTGGATGCAGGCGGAGTCACCGTTGGACAGCTCCCGCTGGCGCTGGGCGTAGGCCATGACGTCGATGCCCATCTGGCAGTGGCGTGTGCACTCCCCGCAGGAGATGCACTTCTCGTTGGCGATGATGGCCACCTTGGCGAAGCGCCGGGCGAGGCGCTCCATGTAGGCCCGTAAGGGGCAGAAGAAGCGGCACCAGACGCGGTTGCCGAGGACGGGGTAGAGCGCGACCCCGGCCACGCTGGCGAGCCAGAAGTCCACCACGAGGCCGTACCAGCTCTGGGCGAAGGCCTTGACGTTGTAGAGCGCCCCGGCGGCGAAGAACTGCCAGGCGTCGTTCAAGATCAAGAGCGTCACCGGCACGGCCATGAACAGGATGAGCTGCCCGGCGCCTTCAGCGCGCTTGGCGGTGGCCCCCCGGGGCGCGAGGTGGCGGAAGAGGTCACCCACGGTCTCGGCGAGGCCGCCGCAGCCGCAGAGCGTCGAGCAGAAGGCCTCACCGTTCCGCCGGACGTACCAAGGGATGAGCACAAACGCCGAGAACGCGCCGACGGCGAGCCACAACACGGCGGTGAGGGTGTCGCCCCCGGCCCAGCTCGGCGCGTCGACGAGGGACCAGATCGACAGCGGCCAAGGCACGGTCAAGGCGTAGACCTTCCACGGCCGCTCGATCACCAAAGGCGCGAGCAGCTCGGGCACGCCGAACAAGAACACCCACTGGAAGAGGATCAGCGACCACAGCCGCCGCCGCTGGGTCGGGCTCGGCCAGCGGGCCAGAGCCTTGAGGCCGAAGCCCAAGATCAACAAGGAGTAGACGCAGGTGCCCCAGAACGAGGCGTCTACGGTGCGAAAGCCAAGGTCCACCTCCAGGAGCTTCGGCACGGCGCCCAGCACGTCGCCCTCGCCGAAGGGGAAGTAGCCCTTCTTCTGCTTGAGCACATAAAAGAGCCAGGTGAACACGGCGAAGGAGACGATCCAGGCGACCCGGCCGGGGCTCGGGTCCCCCTCCATCCGCAGGCCGAGGCGGCGTAAAAAGTCCGAGGGCAAGGCGGAGCCGACGAGCACCAAGGCGTCGTCGAAGGGCAGCTTGAGCTCGGCCCCGGCGGCGGTGAGCGCCGCGGACTCCCCGCTGAGGCTCCGGACCTGGGCGTCGGCGAGCACGGTGAGGCGCCCGGCGGCGGCCATGCCGCGCAGGCGCTGGAGGTTCTTCTCTTTGGGCCGGGTGAGCGCCGCGCCGCGGTGGGCGAGGGTGACGGTGGCCCCGGCGTCGGCGCAGTCGCAGGCGGCCTCCACCGCGGAGTCTCCGCCGCCGACGATGAGCAGGCGGCGCCCGGCGTAGGCCGCGGGATCGACGAGGGCGTGCCGCACCCGGGCCTCGTCGTCCTCGCCGGGCACGTTGAGCCGGGTGGGGTTGCCGCGCCGCCCCGTGGCGAGGATCACCCTCCGGGCGCGCAGGGTGCGCCGGGGCTCGCCGGGGCCCGCCTGGACCTCACAATGAAGCAGCCCGCCCGAGCGGCGCACGCCGAGGAGCTCCAGAGGGGCCTCAATCGGCAGGCGGCGCTCCGCGAGGGCGTCCTCCCAGCGGCGCACGAGCTCGTCTACGGGGGCGTCGTCGAACCAGAGGCCGCCGGGGGTGGGCAAGGTGCGGGGCTCGGCGAAGATGAGCTTCTTCTTGGGGAAGTGGTGGATCGTCGCGAAGGGAAGCTCACGCTCGATGACGAGGTGGCGGAGCGGGCCGCCCTCCAAGGCCAAGGCGGCGCCGATCCCCGCGGGCCCCGCGCCGACGATGAGCACGTCGAGCAGCTCTGGATCGTCGCTCGGCGCGCCGAGGTCGGCGGCGAGGCGCTGGCCCAGGGTGTGGCCTTGGTGTAGGGCGGCCTTGATCACCGGGGCGTCGGCGAGATCCCCGACGACGTAGAGCCCAGGCACGCTCGACTGGCGATCCCCATCGAGCTCAGGCAGCGCCCGCACGCCGATCTGCGCGGAGAACCCGATCCGCTGCCACCACGACTCCGAGGACAACACCGACGACATAGACGCACCCTCAGGCTCCTGAGCACGTTAGCTCATTCGGCTTCACTTGGAGTCCGCGTGCGCCTCTTGTCCAAGCGCCTCCTCACGGCCGCTCCGCTCTGCCTCGCCCCGCTCACGGCCTGCTCCGACGAGCCCGGCCCGCCCGGCGTGCTCATCATCACGATTGACACCTGGCGCGCGGACCACTTGAGCGCTGAGTTGACGCCAAACCTCCACGCGCTGGCCGCGGGCGGCCTCCAGCTCCACAACGCCTGGACGCCCATCGGCCTGACCACGGCGGCCCACGCGAGCCTGTTCACCGGGCTCTTGCCGCCGGAGCACGGCCTGCGGGGCAACAACCACCACGGCTACCGCCTCGACGAGTCCCACCAGACCCTCGCCGAGCAGGTGAAGGCCCAGGGCTGGGCCACGGGCGCCTTCGTGTCGTCCTACCCCGCCGGGCCCGAGGGCGGGCTGCACCAGGGCTTTGACACCTCCAGCGCCCCGGAGTCGGGGGAGCGGCCCACGGCGGAGACCGTCGGCCTCGCCCAGGCTTGGCTCGGCGCGCAGGCCGGGCCGTGGATGATGTGGGTGCATACGAACGACCCCCACGGCCCCTACGCCCCGGACGCGGCGGATCTGGCGGCGGTCGGCGGCGGGGACGACGACAAGGCGCGGTACCGCGGCGAGGTGCACCAGGCCGATCGTCTGCTCGGGCCGCTCATCGCCGAGGCCCAGGCCCGGGGCGCGCTCATCATCGTCACCGCGGATCACGGCGAGGTCCACGCCGAGGAGCGCTGCGGCTGGCAGCACGAGCGCTCGTCGTCTCCGGTGGTGCTGCGGGTGCCCCTCGTGATCGCCGGGCCCGGGGTGCCGAAGGGGCGCCGGGATGGCCTCGTGGGGCTCACCGACCTCGCCCACACCGCGCTCGTGTGGGCGAAGCTCCCGCCGCTGCCGCCGTCCAAGATCGGCGGCCCGCCCCTCGACCTCCTCACGGGGGAGGATCCTTCCCGGTCAACCTGGGCCGCGGAGTCAGGCGTCTGCGATCCTGAGTGTTCGCCAGGCTGCGCCCCCGCCGGGTTTCTTGGCAAAGATCTTGTCGTTTTTGGGGCCGACCTTGGTTTGTATGTTGTTCGTCCAGGGTTTGGAGAATACGGTGACCAAGAGCTGGCCGCTGTTTTGGAGAATTATAGTCTTCCAAGCGAGCCTTCAGAGAATCCTGACGTAGATCAGGGCCGCGCCCTGGGCTATCTGGACCAAAAGTAAGAATTTTTTGATCTCGGTAGAGATGTAAGTGCTGTGTCATGCTGGGAAACTCGGATCGCCGAGCACCTGCGGTATATTGACTCACTGGCCACAAAAAACGACGCGTGAGCAACCCCACTCAAACGAGCTCCGGCTCGACTCGACCTGTGACCAGCAACGCGGGCGAGCGCCCGGGAGGTGAAGCCATGGCTGAAGAGAGCCACTTCGTAGGCGCGGACTCGCGTCGACCGTGGACCCTGCCCACAAGCCTCTCGCACCTCTTCGCGGACCGTTTCCAGCTCCTGGGGCGGATTCAGCGAGGGCCCCAGGGCACGCTCTACCTCGGCATCGATCACGAGCTGGACGAGGAGGTCGTGGTCAAGGTCTTCGATCGGGACCCCCTTGACCTCTCCTTGGCCGAGCCGCCCTTGGCCTCGGCGCTCCTGCAAGAGCACGCGCTCGTCGGCACCCCGCGGGTGGTGGAGGTCGGCGCCGTCGATGGCCACGCCTTCGTGGCGACGCGGATGGTGCGCGGCGAGAGCCTCGCCGCGCGGCTCACCCCGGAGCCCATGCCTATCCCCCGCGCATTGGAGCTCGTTCAGTCCATCTGCGCCGTGCTCGCCCAGGCCCACGCCCTCGGCATCGTGCACGGCGATCTTAAGCCTCGGAACGTGCTCTTCGGTGAAGATGACGGCGCCCCGGTGGTCCTGGACTTCGGCCGGGCCGTCCCCACGGCGCTCATCCCCTCCTTGTCCGTCGAGGAGGGCCGTGAGGTCGTCCTCTACCTCTCCCCGGAGCAGCTTGAGGGCGATCCCCCGACGCCCGCCTCGGACGTCTACGCCTTGGGTGTGCTGCTCTACCGCCTGCTCTCGGGCAACGATCCCTTCCCTGGCGAGAACAGCGCCGAGCTGCTCCGCGCCCGCGCCGTGCAGGGGCCGACGCCCATCGAGCAGGCCATGGGCGGCGTGGAGCTCCCGGCGATGCTCCAGTGGCTCGTGACGCGCTGCCTCGCCACCTCACCCGCCGAGCGTTTCCCCGACGCGGTGAAGCTCCAACGGCTGCTGGAGACCTGGGCCACGACGACCTCGCCCCCTGACGACGGCCGGGCCATCGACGCGGAGCTCTCCACCCCGGTGAACGGCCCCACCCTCACGCCGGGCGTCGAGCAAGGCGCGGCCCAGGTGGCGCCGCCGATGGAGCTGCAGCACGTCCGCGCCTGGCACGTCGATCTCGACGCCGCCGCCGTGGTCCACGAGGCCCTCACCGCCGCCGAGAACGAGCCGACCCAGCCGGGCTTCTTGATGAGCACGGTGGACGAGGTCGCGGCGGCGCCGCCCCAGGCTGCTCCGGTGAGCTTCGAGCGCCCCCCCGAGCCGTCTCGTGGTGTGCCCGTCTACGCCTGGGGCCTCGCCGCCGCGGCGGCCATCGGCGCTACGCTCATGCTGCTCTTGCGCTGAGGTCGCTCAGCCGCCGCTGAACAGGCTCGTGTGGAACACCCTCAGGACGAGGCCGACGCCGAGCCCAACGGCGAACCCCGCCCAGCTTCGGCCATCGACGGCCCCGACCCGCAGCGGGTTGGGGAAGAAGCTCGTCTGGGCGATCACCTCGGCGTACTCTGGGCTCGCGGCGGCCTTGCGGTGATCCTGGTGCATCGCGCCCAAGAGCGCCGTGAGCAGCATCGTCCCGAAGAAGAGCAGGTCCGAGGCCCAGCCGTTCACGAGCATGTGCCCGAGCGCCCATAGGCTGATGCCCATCATCAGCGGGTGCCGGGTGACGTGGGCGAGCCCGCGCACCTTGACCGGGAGCCCCTGCATCGTCGTCGCGATGGAGGCCGGGGCGGGCCGCACGACGCCGCCGATGATGAACCCGAAGCCCAAGAGCACGAGCAGCTCGACGAGGTGCCCGACGGGGCCGCCCCGCAGCATCCACAGCGCCGGGCCTTGGTGCCGGGCGCCCCACCAGCTCATCGTGAGCGGGATGAGCGTGGCGAAGGAGATCGCCGAGTACAGGCCGAGGTAGGCCCCCGCCCCGAGCCGGGCGACCAAGGCGGCGCGGATGGGCGGGTGGGGGAGGGCGAGGTGGGTGATGAGGAAGGCCGCGCCGAGCGCCGCGATGAGCAGGATGGGGTCCATACGCGCACTCTACACCGCCGCGGGTCCGCCGAGGGGGCTACACTCCTCGGCATGAACCACCGCCGCCGCGTCGCCCTCGGGATCTCCGCCACCGCCTTGATGGTGCTCACGTCCTGCTTCTTCGGACGCTTCGAGCTCGTGCGGCGCGTCCACGGCCTGCCCGACTTCACCCACAGCAGCGCGGGCTCCGAGGTCCAGTGGGTGACCACCCGGGACGGCGTGCGCCTGCACACCGAGGTCTTCCGCCCCAAAGGCCTTGAGAAGGCCCCGACGGTGCTCATCCGCAACCCCTACGACGCCATGCGTGTGCTGGAGCGCACCCGCTGCGGTGTGCTCAGCCGCTACGGCTACGCCTGCGTGCTCCAGGACGTGCGCGGGCGCATTCAGAGCGAAGGGGACTGGGTGCCGCTCATCCACGAGCGGAACGACGGCCTGGACACCTTGGACTGGCTCGTGAACCAGCCCTTCGTCGACGGCAACATCGGAATGATGGGCCCGAGCTACCTCGCCTGGACCCAGTGGGCGGTCGCCGACGCCTTGCCCCCGGAGGTCAAGACGATCATGCCCTCGGTGTTCGGCGTCGAGCTCTACAGCGCGAACTACGAGCGTGGCCTCTTCCGCCATGACGTCATCACCGCCTGGGCGGCTCTGATGCCCCACCGCGAGATGCGCATGGGCGCCGCCGAGGACTACTGGTCCGCCGCGACCCACCGCCCGGCCATCGAGGCCGATGTGCTCTACCTGGAGGGCCCCCTCGCCTGGTATCGTGCGCTCCTGGAGAGCCCCGCGCCTTCAGACCCCTACTGGACCACCCCGCCGGTCTCGCCGCTCGCTGGGGTGCCCCCGGCGGTGAAGGTGCCGGTATTTATGGTCGGCGGCCTGTTTGACCCCTTCTTGGTGCCCCAGCTCAAGGCCTTTGAGGCCCTGGGCAGCCGCGCGGAGAGCGTACTCATCCTCGGGCCCTGGAACCACCTCGGCCAAGTGAGCGACGAGCTGAGCGCACCGGAGGACACAGGCGGCCTCTTCCAGTGGGCCCTGAGCTTGGAGTGGCTCGACCACACCCTGCGGGGCGCCCCGCTGCGCTCGCTTCGCCCGGGGGAGGTGCGGCTCTTGGGCCCCGACGAGGCGAGCTGGCGCTCCGTCCCCGTCTGGCCGGACCCCGCCGCGGCGCCGCGCACCTGGGCGCTCGCCGACGCCTCCGCCGCCCAGGGTTGCGACGGCGGGGCGCTCCTCCCCGGCGCCGAGGCCCCGCTCTCGGAGACCGACTACGTCTACAACCCCGACGACCCCAACCCCACCCGGGGCGGCGCGTCGCTGCTCTCCTTCGCGTTCTTCCCGAAGCTCGACGTCACCCCAGGCCCCGTCGAGCAGGGCCTGAGCTGCGACCGCCCCGACGTGTTGACCTTCAAGTCGCCGCCCCTGGACGCGCCGACGCGGCTCTCCGGCGTCGCGACGCTCACCCTCACCGTGCGCTCGACGGCGCCGGACACGGCGTTTGTGGCCCGGATCATCGTCGAGGACGCCGACGGCCAGGCCCACCTCATCCGTGAGGCGGCGGCGACCTTGGCCTTCCCCGACGAGGCCACCGTCGCCGCCCAATCCTACACCCCCGGCGAGGAGCGGGCCTTGGAGCTTAGCTTCTGGCCGATGGAGTGGGCCTTGCCCGCGGGGGCCCGCCTGCGGGTGGACCTCAGCTCGTCGAGCTTCCCCGCCTTGCACAACCACAACAACCGCGCCGGGCCCTGGGCGGCGCAGACCGGCGCCGATCTCGCGACCCAGACCGTGCTCGTCGGTGAGGGCCGCGCGGTGTTGACCTTGCCGATCGCCCCCTGAGCGGCCTCAGAGCACCACGGCGCCGCGCCCCAGGGCGAGGTTCAGGCCCCGCACTGCGTGGGACGAGTCGCCGACGATGTCCTTGTAGAGCTGCGGGTTCTTCGTCTTGATCTCGGGCAGGTTGTCGAAGGCGCCCAGGGCCTTGAGCGTGCGGGTCGTCTCGATGGTGAGGTTCACGGCGTCGTTGAGCTTCTGCTGCTCGGCGGCGTCGGGGGTGTAGAGCCCCAGCGCCATGAGCTTGTGCGCGCTCTCTAGCCAGTGCCCCAAAAACTTGAGCTGCTGGGCCATCAAGATGAGCCGCATCGAGGGCTGCTGGGTGATGGCCTGGGCGTAGAGGTTGGTCTCCTCCGTGAGCCGCCAGAACAAGAGCTTGCCTTGGGCCTGGAGCTTCTGGCGCTCGGCCTCGCCGCCGAAGCCGCGGGCGACGGCGTAGGCGCTGCCCTGGAGCAAGTGGGCGCCGCCGCAGGTGTACTTAAAGATGCCTTGGCCACGCTTCACGAAGGGCCCGCCCGAGGCCATGGCCGCGAAGAGGTCTTGGCTCTCGCTCGCCAAGACGTGGACCTGGAGCTCCACGAGCTTGTCAAGGCTCATCGCCGTGCCGTTCGTAGACGTCCAGCGCAGGCCCTTCGGCGCCCAGGCCGCGAGTCCTTGCACCGCCCAGGGCATGTCGTTCGGCGAGTCGAAGCTCGTCTTGCTGCCGTCGGCGGTGAGGTAGGTCGTCATCAGGCTGTGCTGCCAGGCGTCCGCCAGGGTGAGCTCCTCGTCGCCGACCTTCACGACACGGGTCGGGGTGAGCCCGATCTCCGTGAGGTTCTTGAGGGTGAGGTCGGTGTGGGGCTCGACGTTCACCTCGCCTAAGGTCCGCGGGAAGTGCGGCAGCCGCTCGCCGTTGACGACCTCCACCTGGGCGAAACGCTCAAAGAGGTGCTCAATCGCCGGGCGGCCGTTCGTGAGCACGAGGCGCTCACCCCGGGCCAACAAGGCGTGGGTGATGGCCCAGGGGTCCTCGGGGTCGGCGGCGTGCTGGTCGACGACGGCGCCGAGCACCTCCAGGGCCTTCTCGACGTCGGGGCCCGCCGGGGCGGGGTAGGGCGTCGTGAGGGCCTGCTTGGGGCCCTCGGGCTCCGGCAGGGCGGAGGCGCTGGCCGCGGCGGGGTGGGGCTCGGTCTGCTCCGGGGCCTTGGGGGCCTCCGGCGCGCCGTCACAGCCGAGGACAAAGACGACGAACAGGCCCGCGCGGCTCATGGGGCCTCAGCGGCCTCAGCGGCGGCGCGCTCGGCCTCCTCGGCCTGAGCGTCGAGGTAAGCCTGCATGGCGTCGAGGCGGATGATGCGGTCGCGGTCCACGCAGTAGAGGATGTCGTCCTGGGCGGCGATGCGCGGGCGCACCAAGGAGAGATCCGACATCTTCACCTTGTACTCGAGCTTCTTCGGCGTCTTGTACTTGTAGGCCCAGCCCTGGTCGGTGACGATCCAGATGCGTTTGTCCTCGTCGATGGTGATGTCGAGGTCCTCGTAGCCGAGCCCGAGCTGGTCCGTAGACCAGATGACGCCGTGGCGGAAGCCGTCCACGTCGTACATCACGATGTCGCGGCCGAAGGCCATGTAGAGCTTGCCGTTCTTCGCGACCTCCATGGCGTTCGGCGTGCCGTCCTCGATCTGCCAGCGGCCGACCTCCTGGGCGTCGAGGGTGTAGGCGACCATCTCGTTGCCGAGCACGACGTAGAGGCGCTGCTTCTTGGGCACCCAGGCGAGGTAGCCCTCGCCGCCGACGCCGGGGTTGATCGTGTTCGTGTTCTGCACCGTCCAGCCGATCATCGGGCGGCCCTCGGCGTCAAACACCTGCACACGCTTCGTCGTGTCGAGCACGGCGAAGGCCTCGCCTTGGTCTTTGCCCATGGGGATGAGCTCGACGTCGAGCGGGTTGATGAAGCGCCCGCTCTCGTCGCCGGACGCCGCGCCGGAGACATACCAGGTGCGCCCCTCGGTGAACCAGGCGTCGGTGATGTCGGCCTTCTCGCCGCCCCACTGGGCGTCGGCTTTGCCCTCGTAGGTGAAGCGCTGCACGCGGTTGTTGCCGATGTCGGCGACGTAGAGATCCCCGTTGAGGTTGATCTCGACGGGCACGGGCTCACCGAAGGACTGGAGCTGGCCCGGCGACCAGCCCTTCGCGCCCCAGTTGGGTACGCTGAGGTCGGGGCCGCCGATGAGCTCGGAGTAGGCGTAGAAGATCTCGACGATCTCCTCCAGCTCCTCTTGGGCCTTGCCGTAGGAGCGCAGCATGGCCATCTCGATGGCGGCGATGCCGTTGGGATCCTTAAGCTTCCGCAGGGCGTCAAGGGCGGTGTCATCGGGGCGGATCGCCGCGGCGCGGAAGCCGACGTCCACGAGCTGCAGCACCTTGGGCTTCACCCAGTCCGCGCCGTCGGCGGCCTCGTCCATGATGTAGTCCATGGCGTCGCGGTCGCCGAACTCCGCGGCCTTGATCTTGGCGTAGGCGTCCTTGATCGACTGCTCGTGCTTCTCGGCGAGCTTCGTGGCCTCGGGGCCCTCCAGCCACTTGATGTAGGACTCAAGCTCCGAGCGGCTCCGGCGGAAGTTCACCGCGACCTCGGCCATGTACAGGTCGGCGAAGACGAAGCCCTCGTAGACCTCCAAGACCTCGATCCGGACCTTCCGCGCCTGAACCGGCGTCTCCAGGACGTGATCGTAGCGCTGCATCTGGTCGAGGATGAGCAGCTCGGTCTCCACCGGGGCGCCGGGGCCGCCGGAGAGCGTGAGCTTCACCTTCTTGGGCCGGGAGTACTCGCGGAAGGACTTTTTGCCCTCGGAGAGGTTGCCGCCCCAGAGGTTGACCTCCTTCACCTCGATGGTCTGCCCGAGGTCGAGCTCAAGCCAGCTCCCCGCGCCGTAGCCCGAGGCGCCTTCAGCCCAGCCCTGGGTGAGCAGGCCGTCCACGGCCTTGTCGGCGGTGTACTTGAGCTTGGGGTCGTCGGTGTCGGTCTTCACCGACGAGGCCACGGCTTTTCCGTTCGTGGCGGCCATCGCGGCGTCGGGCAGCGCGAGGGTCAGGAGGGGCACGAGGGCGAGGAGGACGGGTTGACAGCGGGACATCAGGGGTCTCCGGCGAAACGAATCGGCGGCGTAATGTGCCACGTTCAGCGAGCGCGCGCAGTGAGGACCCCGTAAACCCCGGCGGATTCCCCGCGGGTTCAGGCGGGGGCCGGGCCGTCGCCGAGGCGGGACACCTGGGCGGCGAGGGCCTCCAGGTGCGCGCGGCAAAGCGCCAGGGCGCGGTCGGGCCCGGGGCTGTGGGGGCCGGCGTTGACGAGCTCCAGCCGTGGACGATCGAGCAACTCCAAGAAGATGCCCGCGACCAGGTCGCAGGTGATCTCGATCATTATTTGGAGTTGTTCTAGATTGACGACCTCTCCCTCAGCGTCGAGGCGGGCGAGGAGGCTCAGCCTGCGGGCCTCCCGGGCGTCAAAGCCATCAAAACAACCGATCAGAGTGATGGGGTGGTTCAAGGCCTCATAGAGCCCTCGGCGAATACGCTTGAGCTCCTCTCGGCGAGGGGCGTCGAGGGGCGTCAGGGAGCTCCGATCGAGGGCGCGACCCCGGAACGCGAGGCGCCCGAGGGCCTCCAGACACTCACGAATCGCGGCGCGCCAGCGGGCTTCGGGCATCAGGGTTTGCCACTCCAGGCGAGCATAAGCAGTTATCGCTCTGTCGTTGCAGCTTTGTCTACGCTTGCGTGCTCTACCCACCCGCCTTTGTTGTGTGTATCGTGTAAACAGCTGGAGCAGGACAAGAAGCGGCCGCGGACCTCAAGACACAAACTTCGACCCCCGGTCAGGTTTTGGTCCATGAGGGGTTCAAATGTTCAGTATGTTCAGGGTGAGCCTCACCGAGGAGGTCCCCGATGCTCCCGAACGCGACCGAGCTTCCCCGTCAGCCCCACCCCGAGATCCCCCGCTTCGCCCAGGCGGGGGCTGAGCTCCAGCACCGCTGGGGCGCCCGCGCCTTCCAGGTGATCGGCGGCGGCCACATCAGCGGTATGGATCTGCGCGTCGGCGACCTCCTGCTCTTGGCCCCGGAGTGGGTGGACGGCGATCTCGTCATGCTGGCGCCCCGTCGTTTCGGCCGCCCGATGCTGGCCCGGATGAGCCGCAAGGGCCCCGTCACCGAGCCCTCGGGTATCGTCGCCAGCCACGAGCGCTGGTCGGTCACCGGCCGCGTTGCCCTCTGGGTACGCCCGGAGCCCCAGGGCAGCTCACGCCTGGTGCACCTCCCCGAGCGCCCCCAGGAGGAGCTCCCCCTCGCCGCGGAGCCCGCCCGCGTCGCCCCGGCGGCGAGCCCGGCCCTGCTCCTCTCCTTCGACGTCGACGCCGCCCCAGGCGTCTCGAAGCTCCTCGCCCGCCGCCTGCCCGGCGTGCGCGCCTTGGACGCCCGGCGCTTCTTGGTCACCGGCCTGCCCGCGCTGAGCACGGCGCCGATGGCCCTGGCCGAGTCCCTCTCCGCGGAGCTCTGGGGGCGCTTCCGCCTCTCGGCCCGGGTGCTCGTCGCCCCCAGCGCCGAGCAGGCCGCCCGGGTCATCCAGCGCCTCCCCGCGGGCGCCATCGCCACCTTGGACGGTGACATCGCCTTGGGTGAGCCCGCCGCCCGGCCCGTCCGCCCTGAGCGTGTCGTCGAGGCGGCCCCTGCCCGCGCCGAGGCGCCGCGCCCGGCGAGCCCCCAGCTCGGCCTCTGGAGCGCCTAAGCGGCCTCGGCGCGCGCCTTGGGTTAGCCAGAGGCCATGCGCGCCTTCGCCCCGCTGCTCAAGATTCATTACCCCGTCCTCGGGGTGCTCCACCTCCCGCCTCTGCCGGGCTCGCCGCGGCCCTCGCCGGGGCTCGACACGATCCTGAGCGCCGCGCTCCGGGACGCTGAGGCCCTCGCTGAAGGCGGCGCAGACGGCGTCATCGTCGAGAACCTCGGCGACGCCCCCTTCTCCGGCGATCTCGTCGAGCCCCACGTCACGGCCTGCCTCGCGGTCGTCGCCCGAGAGGTGCGGCGGCGCTTCGGCGATCGTCTCGTCGTCGGCGTGAACGCCCTACGAAACGACGCCTTGGCCGCCTTGGGCGCCTGCGCCGCCGCCGAGGCGGGCTTCATCCGGGTGAACGTGCTCGTCGGGGCCATGGTCACCGACCAGGGGCTCCTCCAGGGCCGGGCGCGGGAGGTGCTGCTCTACCGCCAGCGGGTCTGCCCCGAGGCCGGTGTGCTCGCCGATGTGCTCGTGAAGCACGCGAGCCCCCTGGGCACGCCGGATCTGGTGCAGACCGCCCGGGACACCTTCTTACGGGCCGGGGCCGACGTGCTCATCCTCAGCGGCAGCGGCACGGGCCAGCCGACGGACCCCTCACGCCTGCGCGCCGTGCGAGAGGGCGTGCCCGAGGCGCCGCTCTGGATCGGCAGCGGCGTGACCTTGGCGTCCGCCGCGACCTTACGCGCGGTGAGCACCGGGGCCATCGTCGGCACGGCGCTCCACGAGGACGGGGCCCTGGGCGCGCCGCTGAGCCGCGCCCGGGTCGAACGAATGGTCGGTGAGCTCAAGGCGCGGTGATCCAGCCTCGGGGCTAGGGCCTCTGTAGGGGTGAGCTGTCGTGACGGGCCAACTGAGCGCTCGGCGACTTCACCCGGGATCCGCGGAGGGCTCGCCCCTTCGCGCAGGAGGACTCTGTCTCATGCGCACTCGCACCTTCTTGCTCGCGGTCTCCGCGCCGCTCTTCTTGGCCCTCACCGCGGGCTGCGACAAGGACGAGCCGGTCATCGACGACGACGGCGATGGCTACACCACCCTGCTCGACTGTGACGACGGCAACTTCGACGTCAACCCCGGCGCCACGGAGCTCGTCGGCGACGGCATCGACAACAACTGTGACGGCTTCATCGACGCCATCGACGGCGACGGCGACGGCTGGCTGGGCGTCGGTCCCGGTGAGCTCGACTGTGATGACACAAACGCCGACATCTACCCCGAGGCCCCTGAGCTCTGCGACGGCTTAGACAACGACTGCGACGGCACCGTAGACGAGGACGTAGAGCTGCCGACCTACTACGCCGACGCGGACCTCGACGGCTTCGGCGACGCCGCCACGAGCGTCGAGACCTGCACGCCGCCCGAGGGCTACATCTCCGACAGCTCGGACTGCGACGACACCAACCCCGCCGTGCGCCCCAGCGCGTCGGAGCTCTGTGATGAGCTCGACAACGACTGCAACGGCGAGATCGACGACGGCGCCCTGGACGCGAGCCCCTACTACCGCGACAACGACGCCGACAGCTTCGGCGATGAGAACGAGCGCATCGACACCTGCGCGCCGCCTCCGGGCTACGCCGACGTCGCTGAGGACTGTGATGACGACCGCGCCGACGTGTTCCCCGGCGCCCTGGAGCTCTGCAACAACGACGTCGACGACGACTGTGACGGCGTGCTCGACGGCTGCTTCCAGGATCTCTCCACGGCCTGGATGCGCCTCGACGGCCCCACCTCCTACGGCTCGGCTGGCATGACCTGGTCTGTGGCGGGTGACGCCGACGGCGACGGCCTCCAGGACCTCTGGGTCGCCGCGCCTTACGAGGACACCGCGGGCACCGACGCGGGCGCGGTGTGGCTCGTTCGCGGCCCCTTCGCCGAGGGCACCCGCACCATCGGCGAGGACGGCGTCGGCTTCACCGGCAACGCCGACGAGCAGCTCGGCCGCATGATGAAGGGTGACGTCGATCTCAACAGCGACGGCCTCCCCGACGTGATGATCTCCGCGCCGCGCATCAAGTCCACGAGCGGCGCCAACGCCGTCGGCGCGGTCTATGTGCAGTTTGGGCCCTTCGCCGGGGAGACCGCGATGCCCACCGGCGCCGACCTGGTCATCTACGGCGACGCCGCCTGGGGTCGCTTGGGCCTCGGCGCCTTCGTGGCCGACGACGTGAGCGGTGATGGTGAGCCCGACCTCGTGCTCGGCGCCACCTACCGCGGGCCCACGGATCGGAAGGAGTCCGGCACGCTCTACGTCATGAACGGGCCGTTCACCCCGGACAGCCGCGACGTCACCGAGGCCGACCTCGTGATCCGCGGCGGCGTGGCCTACGATCACCTCGGCGATCGCCTCACCCTCGGGGATCTCGACGGGGACGGGATCCAGGAGATCATCATCGGCATCGACGAGCACGACAGCGTCGCGTCGGACGCCGGGGCGATCTACCTCGTCTACGGCGGCCAGTCCGGTGAGGTGGATCTCGCCACGGACGCCTTACGCCTCGACGGCTCGGCGTCCGGCGACAACTTCGGGCGCGCCTTGGCCTTGGCGGGTGATCTCGACGGCGACGGCGTGAGCGAGCTCATCGTCGGGGCCCCGGGGTATGACGACGCCACGGCGGGCGCCGACGCGGGCGCGGTTTATGTGCTCAGCGGCGCGTCGGTGGCGGCTGGGGCTGATCTGGCCACGTCCACCCTGGCGCTCATCGTCGGCTCGGCGAAGAGCGGCGGCCTCGGCGGCGCGGTCGCCGGGGGCGCGGATCTCGACGGCGACGGCGTCAACGAGCTCTTCTTGGGCGCGTCGAACGCGGGCGCCCAGGGCGAAGGGGAGGCGTACATCCTGCGCGGCTCCACCCGTGGCCTCGCCTCGGCGAACGACGCCTTGGCGATCTTCCTCGGCGAGGAGATCTCCGACAGCGCCGGCGGCACCATCGACTTCTTGCCCGACCTCAACGGCGGCGCGGGGAGCTGGCTGGGCATCTCGGCGACCTCGGCGGACGGGGTGGCCGCCGACGCGGGCGCGCTCTACCTGCTCGACGGCCTGACCGAGTAGCTCCGCTCCTTGGCCACACGATGAACCCGGCGCGGCGTAGGTTATCCTCTGGGGTCCCTGCTCCGCGCCGAGGTGCTCGTGCCCGTCTCCCTTCTTGTCCTGCTCTTCGCTTGTGGCGCCCCGGAGGTGGTCGACCGCGCTCCCGGCGAGCGCGCCCCGCTCACCGCCGCCTGTGATGAGCTCGACCCGGGCCGCTGCCTCTTGCCCTGGCCGTCGAACACCTTCACCCGGGTCGATCCGTCGAGCCCCACAGGCCTGCGCCTCGCCATCGACCAGAGCGCCCTCTCCGTCGATGATGACGCCAGCTACATGAACCTCGCCGACGGCTTCTCCCGCATCGGCGGCGTCGCGACGCTCATCGAGGGCCCGGCGAACGTCGAGCTCTTGAGCAACACCGACGTGTCGCCCTCCCTCGACCCCGAGGGCCCCATTCAGGTGCTCAACGCCCAGCCTGGCTCAACGCGGTACGGCGAGCGGGTGCCGATGTTCACCGAGGCCTTTGACGGCTCGTCGCTGAACACCGAACGTTACCTGCTCATCGGTCGCCCGCAGCACGTCATGGAGGCCGGCGCCGATCACGTCGTCGTCGTGCTCGACACCATCGGCGACATCGGGCCCCGCCCCCGCGCCGTCGAGCTGGCCCTGGGCCTCGCCGAGCCCGAGGACGACGCCGAGGCCGCCATCGTCGGCTACTTCGCGCCCATCCGGTCCTTCCTCACCGAGCAGGGCGTCGAGCTCAGCCGGGTGCAGCGGGTGTGGGACTTCACCACCCGCAGCGAAGGCGACGTGGCCCTGCGCCTGACGCTCATGGCCGAGGCGATGAGCGCCGCCGTCGAGGCTGGCGAGGTGCAGGTCGTCATCGACTCCGTGTCGTTCCCGTCGGATCCCAACCTCGCGGGCATCGTGCGGGGGCGGCTCACCGGGGCGCCGAGCTTCTTGACCGAGGACGGCATGCTCAGCGTCGACGCCGACGGCCTCCCCGTCGAGGTCGGCACCGCGGACATCCCCTTCCGCGTCACCTTGCCCGCCGGGGACGCCGACTGGCGCGTGGCGCTCTACGGCCATGGCACCGGCGGCGACGTCACCGACGACCTCTTCGACAGCGAGATGGCCGCCCAGAACATCGCCAAGGTCAACTTGCGCTGGGAGGGCTGGACCGGCGACACCTTCCTCGAAACCATCAGCGGCTTCTCGGCCTTCTTTAAGGGCAGCGCCCGGTCGACGGCGGGGCTCATGCAGTCCTTGGCCGGGGGCTCGGCGGTGCTCACGGCGCTGGAGGGCCCCCTCGCTGACGTCCTGAGCGCGCCGACCTTAGACGGGGAGGCGAACCCCGCGGCGGGGCGCCGCCCCTCGGACGAGGAGATCGTCTGGCTCGGCGGGTCGATGGGCGGCACGATGGGCGCGGTGATGACCGCCCTTGAGCCCCGCATCCAGACCGCCGTGCTCAACGTGCCCGGCAGCGGCTGGACCCACATGATCCCCTACTCGCAGATCTACGAGGCCGGCGTCGGCAGCATCATGCTCGCGGTCTACGAGGACGAGCTTGACCTGCAGCACGCGATGTTGATGGCCCAGCCGTCATGGGACGAGATCGACGGCGCGGCCTGGGGTGACGCCTTGCGGGAGGGCCACACCCTGCTGCTCCAGCAGGTCATGGGCGACCCGATCTTGCCCTGGATGGGCACGGAGCTCCTCGCCACCTCCGTCGGCGCCACCCAGCTCGGCCCGACCTTGAGCCCGATCTACGGCCTCCCGCCTCAAGACGGCCCCCAGCTCGGCGGCGCGGCGCTGGAGCAGTTCGCCGTGCCCCCGAGCGGCATGTACGACGTGCACGGCTTCGCCGCCCGGGACACCGTCGCCGGGGCCGCCGCCTTGGAGCAGATCTTCACCTTGGTCCAGGGCGCCTGGTCGGGCAGCCCCACCTTGGCCCACCCGACGATCTGCACCGAGCAGGGGCGGGACGGCACCTGCGACTTCTCCGACGCCTGGAGCGAGGAGTGAGCGGGGTTGGCGCGGCGCTTTGACGCGGCGCCCGGCGCCGTGATGAGGGCGCGGTTACAGCGGAGGTCATCCCCAGCGCGGCCGCCTGAGCCGCGGGGGACCGCCGCCGCACCTTGAGCGCCCGGCCTCAGGCCGGGGACCGGAGGCCGGAGTGACCGATCTCTTCGCCGCCCGCAGCCAGATGGCGATGTCGTTGGGGTTCCACATCCTCTTCGCCGCCGTCGGCGTCGGCATGCCGCTGTTGATGGTGATCGCCGAGGGCCTGTGGTTACGCACCGGAGATCCGCTCTACAAGGCGCTCTGCCACCGCTGGGCCAAAGGCACGGCGATCCTCTTCGCCGTCGGCGCGGTGTCGGGCACGGCGCTGAGCTTTGAGCTCGGGCTGCTCTGGCCGGAGTTCATGGAGCTGGCCGGGCCGATTATCGGCATGCCCTTCTCGCTGGAGGGCTTCGCCTTCTTCAGCGAGGCGATCTTCTTGGGGATCTGGCTGTATGGCTGGGACAAGGTGAGCCCGCGGGCTCACTGGGCGGCGGGCTGGGCGGTGGCCGCCTCAGGGGCGCTCTCCGGCGCGTTTGTGGTCTGCGCGAACGCCTGGATGAACGACCCCCAAGGCTTCACACTCGTGGACGGCGTCGTCACCGAGCTGCGCCCGTTTGAGGCCATGTTTAACCCCTCCTCCGGGCCCCAAGCCCTGCACATGACGCTCGCGGCCTACAGCGCGCTCGGCTTCGTCGTGGCGGGGGTCCACGCCTGGGCCTTGCTCAAGCGCCCCGGGCACCCGCTGCACCGCCGGGCCTTCATGATCGCCCTGGCGGTGGGCGGCGTCGCGGCGATCCTCCAGCCCCTGAGCGGCCACCACAGCGCCCAGCACATCGCTGAGCGCCAGCCGGTGAAGCTCGCCGCCGCCGAGGCGCACTGGGAGACGGGCCCCCGGGCGCCGGCCCTCGTCGGCGGCTGGGCCGACGAAGACGCCGAGGTGACGCGCTACGCCTTGGAGATCCCGGCCCTCTTGAGCATCATGTCCTTCAACGACCCCGACGCCGTGGTGATGGGCCTCAAGGACGTCCCCCGAGAGGACCGCCCGCCCGTCGCCGTGACCCACCTCGCCTTTGACGTGATGGTCGGCGCGGGCACGCTCATGGCCGGGGTCGCCGCCTTGGCTGGCCTCTTCGCCTGGCGTCGCCGCGACCTGCTCCACCACCCGCGCTTCTACCAGCTCGTCGTCTTCGCCGCGCCGATGGGCCTCATCGCCATCGAGGCGGGCTGGGTGGTCACCGAGGTCGGCCGCCAACCCTGGATCATCCGCGGCGTGATGCGCACCGCCGACGCCGTGACGCCGATGCCCCAGCTCCAGGTGCCGTTCATGGTGTTCACGGCGCTCTACGTCGTGCTCGGCCTCGTCGTCGTGCGGCTCCTCCAGCGCCAGGTCTTCGCCACGGTAGAGGGCGACGGCCTCGACGCGGGATCGCAGGAGGAGGCGCCCCATGCCTGAGCCGGTGATGGCCCTCGCCGCGGTGATCACCGCCGCGCTCATCCTCTACGCCTTGACCGGCGGGGCGGACTACGGCGGCGGGGTGATCGACCTCTTCGCCCGCGGGCCCCGGGCCAAGGATCTCCGCGCGCTCATCGCCCGGGCCATCGGGCCGATCTGGGAGGCCAACCACGTCTGGTTGATCCTCGTCGTCGTGCTCACCTTCGTGTGCCTGCCCCGGGCCTTCAGCACGATCATGACGGCGCTGCACATCCCGCTGACGATCCTGCTCATCGGGGTGGTGCTGCGGGGATCGGCCTTCGTCTTCCGGGCCTATGACGACCCCTCCGATGAGGTGCAGCGCCGCTGGAGCCTCGTCTTCGCCGTGGCCTCGGTCGTCTCGCCTTGGGCCCTGGGCGTCACCTTAGGCGCCATCGCCTCGGGGCGGCTCACCCTCGACGCCGCGGGGCGTGTGCAGACCGACTTCGTGAGCGCCTGGGCCGCGCCCTTCCCGGCGGCGCTCGGCCTCTTGGTGGTCGCGCTGTTCACCCTGCTCGCCGCGACCTACCTCACCTTAGAGACCGACGACGCTGAGCTTCAGGACGCGCTGCGCGGCCAGGGCCTCGCCGCGGGCCTCGCCGCGGGGGTCTTGGCCTTCGTGAGCCTCGCCGCCGCGGAGTCCGGCGCCCCGCAGGTCTGGGCGGGCCTCACCCAGTCGGCCTGGTCGGCGCCGTTCCAGCTCATCACCGGGGGCGCGGCGATCACGGCCCTGGCGGCGCTCTACGCCCGGCGCTGGTCACTCGCCCGGGCGGCGGCGGCGGCCCAGGTCGTGCTCGTGGCCTTGGGCTGGGCGCTCTCGCAGCTCCCCTACGCCGTGCCGCCGTCCTTGACCTTGGCCGACGCCGCGGCCCCGGACGCGCTCATCACCCTCGTGCTGACGATCCTCGCCGGGGGGGCGATGTTCCTGATCCCCGCCTTCGTCCTGCTCTACAGGGTGTTCGGAAAGCGCCTCTGGTGAGCTCTCCGGGCCGCTTTCAGACTTGGAATGGAGCATCTCGGGCGACGAGCGCCTGGGCGCTTCACAACGGGCCGCCCTTGGGCCATTCATGGAGGAGCGACGAAGAGCTGAGCTTGAGTTGATGCTTGGCCCGCTGTCTTGATTCAGTTGAGGTCCTCGCTCTTCGCGCTCTTCATCTCCCGCGTGCGCTCCGTTGTTGGGGATCTAATGGCGGCCCAGCGCCTACACCTTGGGCGGCACGCGCTGAACAATGGTTGACCGGGCCAAAGAAGGCCCTCGTCGAGGCGCTTTCAGGTTGTGAAAGCGCGTAGTTTGGTGTTGTCGTGATCAGCGATTGCGCATGGGCCGCCCGAGGGCGAACCTGAGGGCGTGTGGTGAGGGCGCTTGTTGGTTGTCGCGGCCAGGAGGTTGTGTGTTCATGACGGTTTGAGCCGCGCCCCCCTCACCCTTGCGTCGCCCGAGCCTGGGCCTGCAGTTGGCGGCTTCTTGAGGCAAACTAAGGGTCCCCCCTCGTCGCCTGGATGGCCCATGTCTCAGCTCCCGTCGCGGCTCACCGCGTGTTTGTCCTCTGCCCTCCTGCTCTTCGCCTTGGCCTGTAAAGACGACGGCCCCGCGACGGAGGAGACGGCGCTGCCCCCGGCGGACTCCGGCGGCGCGGACACCGGGGAGGTGGTCGACGCGGACGGCGACGGCGTGCCCGCGTCCGAGGACTGCGACGACGACAACGCCGACGTCGCGCCGGGCGCCGAGGAGCGCTGTGATGACCTCGACAACAACTGCGACGGCGCCGTCGATGAGGGCGCTTCGGACGCCACCGCCTGGTACAACGACGCGGACGGCGACGGCTACGGCGCCGGGGAGGGCACCTTGGCCTGCGACCCCGGGGAGGGCCAGGTCGCCACGGCGGACGACTGCGACGACGCCCGGGCGGACATCAACCCCGGCGCCGCCGAGACCGACTGCGCCGACCCCACGGACTACAACTGCGACGGCTCCACGGGTTACGCCGACGGGGACGGGGACGGCTACGCCGCTTGTGAGGAGTGTGATGACGGCGCCGCGGCGGTGAACCCTGGCGCTGCCGAGATCTGCGACGGCCTCGACAACGACTGCGACGGGTCCGTGGACCCCGACAGCGCCGCCGGGGCGCCCACCTGGTACGCGGACGGCGACGGCGACGCCTACGGCGACCTCAACCGGCCCGCCGTGGCCTGCGAGGCGCCCGAGGGCCACGTCTCCGACGCCACTGACTGCGATGACGCCGCCGGGGCGGTGAACCCCGCGGCGACCGAGGTCTGCGACGGGATCGACAACGACTGCGACGGCCTCATCGACCCCACCACCGCCGAGGGCGCCCCGACCTGGTACGCGGACAGCGACGGCGACGGCTTCGGGGACGCCGACGCCGACACCGTCGCCTGCGAGGCCCCGAGCGGCTTCGTCAGCGACGCGACGGACTGCGATGATGGCGCCTCGGACACGAACCCCGACGGCCAGGAGGTCTGCGGCGGCGGCGACGAGGACTGCGACGGCCTCATCGACGACGACGACGGCAGCGTGGACCTCTCCACCGGCAGCTCGGGCTTCATCGACGCCGACGGCGACGGCTTCGGCGCCGCCGCGGTCAGCGCCTGCGTCTTGCCCAGCACCTCCGTCTCCGACAGCACGGACTGCGACGACGCCGACGCGACGACCTACCCCGGCGCCTCCGAGCTCTGCGACGGCGTAGACAACGACTGTGACGGCGACGACGACACCTTGGGCTACTGGCCCCTGGACGAGGGCAGCGGGAGCACGGTCTATGACGCCGCCGGCCTCGGCCTCAGCGGCGCCGTGACCTCCGGCACCTGGACGACGGGGAAAATTGGTCAAGCGATCAACTTTAACGGCAGCTCCACCCAGATCACCGTGACCCCGACGGGCAAGGAGCTCGTCCCGACCGGCGGCCTCACGGCCTCGGCCTGGGTGAAGCCCGACAAGCTCCAGAGCGGGAGCTGGGACACGGTGCTCGCCATGGGCACCTTGGGCACCACGAGCTGCTGCGTCGACACCTACTTCTTGGGCTACTACAAGACGAACGTGGCCTGGTACAACGACGGCGCCAGCTCCAACAACGTGATCATCACCTCAGCGACGTACTCCGCGCACGTCAGCGGCTGGCACCACCTGCTCGCCACCTGGAGCCCCACGGGCGCCCAGGCCATCTACGTCGACGGCGTGCTCGCGGCCTCAACCACGAGCGGGCCCAAGAGCCTCACGAGCGACGGCGCCCCCTTCCGCGTCGGCGCAGACACCAACACGGGCAGCCCGACGCTCTACTTCGACGGCGTCATCGACGAGGTGAAGCTGTTCTCTTGCGCCGTTGATAGCGGCCAGGCCGCGTCGGACTACTCCGCCAACTGGCCCTTCTGAGCGGCGTGGCTCAGGGGAGGCGCCGCAGCACGACGACCCGGCGGGGGCGCCCGTCGAGGTCGTACTCCCAGCTCCCCGCGGGCTCAAAGCCCGGCGCCTCGGGCGCCTCCCCGCGGGCGAGCATGAGCGCCACCCGCCCGCCCGGCCGCAAGAGCCGCGCGGCGACACGCACGAGCTCCTCCGGCGGGGCGAAGGCCCGGGCGATCACCCCGTCGAAGGCCGCATCAGGGAGCTCCACGTCACGGCCGCGGCGCACCGTGGCGTTCTGCAGCCGCGCCTCACGCACGACCTGATCGAGGAAGGTGGCGCGCTTCTGCCGGGGCTCGACGAGCAGCACGTTGGCGGCGGGGAAGCGGGCGGCGAGGGCGACGCCGGGGAAACCCGCGCCGGAGCCGAGGTCCACCCAGTCACCTTCGGCCGCCAGCGGGCTCACCGCGGCGGCGGCGTCCTCAAAGTGGGGCTCCGCCGGGCCGGGGCCGATGAGGTCCATGGCGTGCCGCCAGCGCTCCAGGAGGCGCAGGTGCACGGACTCGGCGGGGGTGAGCGGCATCATCGGGACAGCCATAAGGCGAGCACGTCCAAGGCGGCGGGGGTGACGCCGGGCAGGCGGGCGGCGGCGGCGAGGGTCGGGGGCCGGTGGCGCAAGAGGCGCTCGCGCACCTCGGCGCTGAGCCCAGGCACGGTCTGGAGGTCCAGAGACGCCAAGGAGCGGGCCTCCAGGCGCCGGGTGCGCTCGGTGCGGGCCTCCTCGCGGCGGATGTACCCTGCGTACTTCACCTCGGTCTCGACCTGCTCGGCCTCTTCAGCGCTCAGCGTAGGCAGCTCAAAGAGCGCGGCGAGCGCCGCCCAGCTCGCCTCGGGGCGCCTCAGCAGCTCGTCCCCGGCGATGGCCTGGCGCAGCCCGCCGAGCCCCGCGGCCTCCACCCGGGCGAGAGTCGCCGGGTCCGGGCGCACCTGGAGCGCGGCCAAGGCGGCGTGCCCCCGGGCGATGGCCTCCTGCCGGGCCTCAAACGCGGCCCAGTCCTCGTCGCCGATGAGGCCGAGCGCCCGGCCGATGGGCATGAGGCGGCGGTCGGCGTTGTCCTCCCGCAAGACGAGGCGGTGCTCCGCCCGGGAGCTGAACATGCGGTAGGGCTCGCCGCCGACCCCCTTGGAGATGAGGTCGTCGATGAGCACGCCGATCATCGCGCGGTCGCGGCCGAGGCGCAGGGGCTCACCCCGAGCGGCGCTGACCCCGGCGATGAAGCCCTGGGCGGCGGCCTCCTCGTAGCCCGAGGTGCCGTTGAGCTGCCCGGCGAGGTAGAGCCCGGGGAGCGCGCGGTGCTGCAGGTCCGGGCCGAGGTCTGTCGGGTCGGCGAAGTCGTACTCGACGGCGTAGCCGTGCTGGAGGATCTCCGCGCCGCGCAGGGCGGGGATCGTGTCGAGCAGGCGGCGCTGCACGTCGTCGGGCAAGGACGTGCTCAGGCCGTTGACGTAGATCCGGTCGGTCTCGTGGCTCTCGGGCTCCAAGAACAGCAGGTGGCGCTCGCGGTGGCCGAAACGCATCACCTTGTCCTCGATGGACGGGCAGTACCGGGGGCCGACGCCCTCGATCTGCCCGGCGTACATCGGCGCCCGGTGGATGTTCTCGCGGATGACCTCGTGGGCGGCCTCGGTGGTGTGCACCAAGAAGCAGCGCGCCGTGGGCAGGCGGCGGGGCACCGGGGCGTAGGAGAAGCGGCCCTGGGTGTCGTCTTGGGGCTCGGTGAGGTCCCAGCGGATCGTGCTGGCCTTGAGCCGGGGCGGGGTGCCGGTCTTGAGGCGGCCGAGGCGCAGGCCCAGGTCCCGCATCGAGTCCGCGAGCCGCCAGGCCGCCGCCTCGCCGACCCGCCCGCCGCGGGTCTGGTGCTCACCCCGGTGCAAGAGGCCCCGCAAGAAGGTGCCCGTCGTGAGGATCAGCGCCTCGCAGCGAAGGGTGTCGCCGCTCGCCAAGGCCACGCCGGTGATGCGCCCACCCTCGGTGAGCAGCTCGGCGGCCTCGCCCTCGATGAGCGTCAGCGACGGGATCTCCGCCAGGAGCGTCTGCACGGCCTGGGGGTAGCCGACCACATCGACCTGGGCGCGGCTCGACCGCGTCGCGAGGCCCTTTGAGGTGTTGAGCAGGCGGAACTGAATCGTCGCCGCGTCCGTCGCCCGGGCCATGAGCCCGCCCAAGGCGTCGAGCTCCCGGACGAGGCAGCCCTTCGCGAGCCCGCCGATCGCGGGGTTACACGACAGGCGCCCGACCTGATCCCGGGAGAAGGTGACCATCGCCACCCGACGCCCGAGGCGCGCGGCGGCGGCGGCGGCCTCGACCCCGGCGTGCCCGGCGCCGATGACGACGATGTCGAAGGAGTGGGTGCCCACCGCCGCGCCTTAATCGAGCGGCGCGGCCTCCACCAGCGCGCCGCGGTCTTCGCCCAGCCAGACCGGCGCGATCTGCGCGACGGCGTCCTGGGCGATCTCCAAGGACATGAGGTCGAGGGGGTGCCCGGCGGAGAGCAGGCCGGTGTACTGGTCCTCACAGCGGAAGAGCACGATGCCCTCGCGGCTGACGAGGGCGAGGCCGAGCTCAACGTGCACGGCGTAGGGCTCCTCCGTCCAGTCCACGACGACGGGGAGGCCGTCCTGGAGCACCAGCTCACCGATGAGGTGGGTGGAGGTGAGGGGCTGGCCCTCGACGGAGCGCACCCAGACGAAGAGGGCGGCGTCACCGCCGACCTGGGCTGCGGCCTCGGCCAAGGCGTCGTCGAGGCCCGCGGACTCCGTGAGCGCCCGCTCGACGCGCTGGCGGGCGGGGGCGGAGATCTCGCCGTCGCGGAGGTGGCCGCGCCAGCCCTCGGGCAGCGCGGCGTAGAAGGCCCCGGCGAGGTCGTGGCGCAGGGCGTCGGGAAGGGCCTCAAGCTCCGCGGCGCGCTGGAGGCGACCGGCGGAGAACTCCGCGGAGAGCGGCGTGGAGAGCATGTCCGTCATCGCGGGCGCGGGCGGCGGCGCGAGCACCATCGCCGGGACGACACGAACCTCACCGAGCACGACCTCGGGGTGAACGTCCCAAGGGGTGCGGTCGGCGAGGGGGTGATGGCTCGCGCAGCCGGGCGCGAGCAGGGCGAAGAGAGAGAAGGTCACAGGGCGCAGGCCTCCCCTCTGGCTTGACCGCAGGATCTTCGGGAGGTTCCCGGAGATCGTCGGTGAGGGTGATCTTTGTCAGCACGATAGCGCAAGCGGCGCCGGGGTTGGGTGAACTCGGCGTCAGGAGGGCAAGGTGTCCGCGATGGCCTCGACGCGCCGGGCCGGGCGGCCGAGCACCTGGGCGAGGGTGGGGTCCACGAGGGCCTCGCCGCCGAGGCGGATCACGAGCTGCAGCGCGGTGAAGATCGCCACCTGCTCCCACGGCGTCCCCTGGGCGCGCAGCGCGGCGACCCAGCGGGGCAAGCTCTGGGGGCTGTGCTGGATCTTCCGCCCCAAGGCGACGCTCAGCCGGGCGGCGACCTCGGCGAAGCTCAGCGCCTCGGGGCCGGTGAGGGTCCAGGCGCGCTCGTCCCCGGTCGGCTCCATGAGCGCGGCGGCGGCGGCCTCGCCGAGATCCCGGGTGTCCACCCAGGCCACGGCCCCGTCCCCGGTCGGCGCCGTGAGCGCGCCCGCGTCGAGGCCGGGCCGATAGAGCCCCAGGAGGTTCTGGGAGAAGAACCCCGCCCGCAAGAGGGTGCGCGCGAGCCCAAGCTCCCGCAGCCGGGCCTCCAGGCGCGCGTGAGGCAGAAAGGCGTAACGCTCAGCGGCGGGCACGCTCAGGAGCGCGACGTGCTCCACCCCGGCGGCTCGGGCGGCGTCGAGGAGCGGGAAGAGGCCCTCCTCCACCCGAGAGAGCTCCGGCGGACGCACGAGCAGCAGGCCCTTCACGCCGTCGAGGGCCGGGGCGAAGCTCGTGGGGTCGGTGAAGTCCAGGCGCGCCAGGTCGGCCCCGGCCCGGGCGAGGTCCACGAGGCGCTCAGGGGCCCGCGCGGTCACACGCACCGTCGCGCCTCGCCGCAACAAGGTCTCGGCGGTGGGGCGGCCAACATTTCCGGTGGCGCCGATGACGAGGAGCATGAGCCTCCAAAAGGCGCCTGGGTGACCGCGTAGGCTCGCTCATCGCTCTTGTTTTGTCAAGAGCAGACATCGTCGCTCGGGGCCTCGAATGTGCACCAGACCTCATTTTGACAACCGCTCGGGTCGTTGGGTCTGTTAGTCTCCGAGGATGCCTCTGCTCCCTAGGAAGCACCTCCTCGGTCAAGCAGCGTTGGCGCTGGCGCTCGCGCCAGGGCTGCTCTCCTTCGACCACGCGCCCACCGCGCCGTCGGCTCTGCCGTCGGGGCCGCCTCCCGAGCGCCACTCCTTGGCCTCGTTTGAGCTCGTGGACGACGGGCTGGGCTACGAGGACTGCCTCGGCGTCGGCCCCTGTGAGGACGCCCGCACCGTGCTCTTGGACCTCCGGTCCTTCGACGCCCCTTGGGGCGGCGGCGCGGAGCTCATCACCTATGACTACGCCGAGGTCACCCGGGCGCTCACCAAGGCCGAGCTCTTGGACGAGGGTGAGCTGTCCTTGGCCGTGCGCCTCATCCTGAGTGAGGTCGGCGCCGACCGCCTGCTCGTGAACCGATTTGGTGTGCTGGAGGCCATCGGCATCCTCTACACCGTCGACAACCGCCTCGACCCGCTGGTCTACAACCCCGAGGGCCGCGGGGACGCGCCGGTTTACCCCGGCTGCGGCGTGGACGGCAGCTTCGCCTCCTGCGCCAACGCCCAGCAGTACCTCGGCATGGACACCTGGCGCGCGCTCAACCCCAGCGCCCGCTACGACGAGGCCCTGCTCGTGCAGGCGACGGACCTCGCCGTGCTCGCCTGGGTCGTTCAGGAGCGTGGGCTCATCGACGACTTCACCGGCGGGGCGACGAGCTACGTCCACCGCTGCGGGGACCTCGGCTACGGCCTGCCCACCTGGTCCTGCGACGGGCACATGGGCCGCCGGGCCCGGGACGTGAAGGGCGCCAACCCCTTCACCGGCCCCCTCGTGTTTAAGGCGCCCGCGGGCTGGTCTCGTCGCCGTGGGCTCTATGAGCTGCACGAGAGCCGCCACGTCGATTTTGATCCCCGCTGGGACGATCTCGACCGCGCCCCTTGGGAGGCCCTGGGCTACGGCCCCGGCGACACCCTGCGGCGTGAGGCCGGGGACGGCGTCGTGGACCTCGGCGACGAGGTCGAGGCCGCCTTGGACCCGGAGGTCGTCCGCGCGCTTCGCGGCGTGCGCTGAGGCGCCGAGAGCCCCTCGCCAGGCCCAGGCCTTCACCGACCCCTGACGCGCCGCCGTAGCGAGGCCCGCGCGCTGGGGGTATGTTGTCCGCCACGACCCCGCTGGAGGCCCCATGACGTCACGCGCCCTCACCCTCGCCCTCTTCGCCTTCGCCGCCTGCGGTGAGAAAGACGAGCTTGAGCCCGCCACGGACAGCGGCTCCGTCGAGGGCGACGCCGACGCCGACACCGACAGCGACTCGGACACCGACACCGAGGAGGGCATCCCCGCCGACGCCACGATGACCGGCAAGGTTGTCGACGAGTCGGGCAAGGCCATCGAGGGCGCCCGGGTGTCGATGTGTAAGACGCTCTGCCGCACCTCCTTCACCGACGCGAGCGGCGCTTACTCCTTCCCGGCGCTGGAGGGCTTCACCCACAGCTTCGAGATCGTCATCAGCAGCGGCGGCTGGGCCACGCCCCTGGCGCCGATCACCCTCGTCGCCGCGCAGGAGAACGTGCTCGACGCGGTCGGCGTGAAGTTCAGCGACTCCCAGGCGATGCCCGCCACGCCCAAAGAGGTCGAGGTGGTCGAGGGCCTGTACATCACCGTCGGCGCGGACCAGATCAAGCTTCCCTTCGGCGCGGACGGCTCGATGGTCTCCGGCGTGCGCGTTGCGGCCGCGTCGCAGCTCCCCGTCGAGCTCACCGGGGAGGTCATCCAGACCTGGTACCTCGGGCCCTTCGACGGCCACGCCATCGACGCGCACCTGCCCTTCCGCATGGACAACCTCTGGGGCCTCACCGCCGGGGAGACCTTGGAGGTCTGGGCCGCGGACTACGCCTTGGCCGCGTGGGTCAGCGCGGGCACCGTCACGGTCTCCGCCGACGGCCTCACCTTAGAGAGCGACGGCGAGGGAATCCCCGTGCTCTCGACCCTCGTGCTGCTGCGCCCCGGGGCCTGAGCCGCCGCGCCTAGCGCCGTAAGCTTCGCATCCAGCCCCGCACCGTCGCGGCGTCGGAGGCGCCTGGCGCGAGGTTCAGGTAGGTCTCGAAGGCCTCCTTGGCCTCCTCCGGGCGCTCAAGCTGCACGAGCAGCACGCCGCGGTCGCGGTGCTCGTCGACCTGCTCCGGGGCCAAGGCGAGGATGCGGTCGACGGCGGCCAAGGTGCGCGCCGTGTCGCCGCGGCGGGCCCAGCTCCCCTTGAGGTTGTGGTTCATGCGGGTGAGGGTCAGGCGCGGCGAGAGCGGCCCGAGGAGCTGGTCCATGACCTCGGGGCTGACGCCCCGGCCGGCCATGCCGATGTTCAGCCGTGTGCGCAGGTCGTCCTGGCGTAAGATCGCGCCCGCGTGGAAAGGATCGACGTAAAAGCGCGGCTCACCCTCGCGGGGGCTCACCAAAAAGTGCCCGGGGAAGCCGATGGGGTCGAGGTGTAGGCCGACCCGGGCGGCGACCTCGATGGTGACGATGCTCAGCAGGATCGGCAGGCCGCGGCGGCGGTGCAGCAGCTCGTCAATACGACTGTTGACGGGGTCGTCATATCCGTCCTCATCACCCCGCAGGCCGAGCTCTTGGAACAGGCGCAGGTTGAGCCGGGCGAGGCGCACGGTGAGGGGCTCATCGGCCCGGCCTTGTAGGCCCTTCGCCCAAAGATCGAACGTCCCGCGAACACGCTCGCGGTGATCCACGCCGCTCTCATCCCAGGCGATAAGCGCCGCCCCGTCGCCAAGGGGAGGATGATCCCCGTAGACGCGCGCGAGCTGGGAGAGCCGAATCAGCGCTTCAGTCACGGGGGCTCCTGCCTCGTTCTGCGGCCACGCGAACGAGGCGCTTCACAGCTCGGGGGTTTTGGCCCTATACTCTGCGACCGACCCCCGCGCGAGCCCAGGAGCCTGTCCATGTCCGCCTCCCACGCATTTGCCTCCCTCCGGGCGCTGCGCCCGCTGCTCCCGGCGTTGGCCCTCGTCGCCTGCCGCCAAGACATCGGCCTCTCCCAGAGCGCGCGCTGCGACGGCATCCAGCAGCCGTCGGAGGACTGGGTGGATCAGGCCTTCGACCGGGACGGCGACGGCTTCTATGACGGCAGCAACACCGACTGCCGCGAGGCTTACCCCGCGGACAAGCTCGACTGCGAGGACACCATCGCCGCGGTGAACCCCACGGCGACCGAGATCACCTGCAACGAGCTCGACGACGACTGCGACCCGGCGACGCTCGACGCCGGGGACAACGACGGCGACGGCTTCGCGGCCTGTGAGGACTGCGACGACAACGAGGCCCTGGTGAACCCCCAGGCCGACGAGACGCAGTGCAACTTCATCGACGACGACTGCGACGCGGCCACGGCGGACGGCTACGACGCCGACGGCGACGGCTTCGACTCCTGCATGGACTGCGACGACACCCGGCCCTACATCAGCCCTGACGCCTCCGAGGTGTACTGCAACTCCCTCGACGACGACTGCAACCCCAGCACCTTCGACTTTGAAGACCGCGACGGCGACGGCTCGGGCTCCTGCGACGACTGCAACGACGGCGACGCCACCATCTCGCCGCTCCTCGCCGAGGACTGCGACACGGCTGAAGACGACAACTGCGACGGCAAAGCCAACGAGGACTGCGCGGTGGACTGGTCCGGCCAGTACACCCTCGACCGCTCCGTCGCGCTCTACTGCGCCTTTGGCTACATCAACTTCTCCTTCGCCGTCATGGAGATCTCCTCGGCGGGCACCTCGCTGAGCGCGTTCAGCTACCCCTACGTCACCCCGCCGGGCACCTTGGGCGGGACCGTCGACGCCGACGGGAACTTCTCGGCGACGGTCACCTACAAGGGCGGCTGCACCGAGGTCTACACCCTCACCGGCGTGTTCACCTCGGACACGACCTTCACCGCGACCTTCTCGGCGGCCTACAGCGGCTCGTCGGGGTCCTGCGGCTTCGGGGCGGACGACTGCTCCAAGGGCAGCCCCCACACCTGGATCATCAACGGCACCCGCAAGTAGGGCGCTCAGCGCCTCGGCGGCCGGGGGCGGTCTGGGCGCGGGGCCATGCCCTCTTGGGTAGGCGCGACGGCGGGGTTTGGGCCGAGCAGAGCCTCGACCTCGGCGCGGCGGCTAAGCGGAAGCGCCGCGCCGCCGACGGAGAAGGCGCTCATGCCGTCGGTCGCGGCGGCCATCGACGCCCAGGCGTCCTCAAAGGGCCCCGGCTGAGCGCCGAGCGGGCTCGGCGGGCGCACAAAGACGATGAAGCGGGCGTCCTTGGGCTGAGGGCCGAAGAGGTTCTCCCCGGCGAAGCGGTCGAAGATCGGCGACTCGGACATGCCCGAGGCCTCGTACTCCAGGGTGATCGCGAACATCGTCAGGCTCTCGGACTCGTAGAGCTCCAGGCCCGCGCCGACGGCGGGCGCGGCGCTCTCCGCCCGGAGCACCTCCTCGACGACCACCCGCACCACCGGCAAGGAGTAGGTCGATCTCTTCTGCTCACCCGCGGGGTTGGTCACGCTGTAGGGCACGCTGACCGTCCGCGTCGGCGGCGTGTCCAGGCGTACGACGAGCACCCAAACGTTGTGGAGCCAGAGCTCGTCGAGGGCGATCTCTCGGTGAAAGACCTGGGACAAGCGGGCCTCCGACGGCGCGAGCGCCGCGCTGGTGAGGAGGAGCAGGGCGGCGAGGGGCTTGAGGGCGCGGGGAATCGAGCTCGGCATAGACGCAGTTTGCCTCAGGACGCCGCCGCGGCGCAGGTTTAGTTCGCTGCGGCCGGGGCGCGCGCCACACCGTCCCTCACGGCGAGGGGGTTACCGGCCGCGGGGCGGGCATCGGCGCCGGTGGGTTGAGCAGGGCCTCGACCTCCTGGCGTCGGCTTACGGGCAGGACAGCCCCCGCGACGGTGAGGGGGAGCATGCCGCGGGTGGCGTCGGCCATGGCGCGCCAGGCGTCTTGGGTGGGGCCCTC
>JAKLKD010000372.1 GCA_023150845.1 Myxococcota bacterium
GCCCGGAAGAGCGGGAGCTGGTCGTCGCGCCAGCGGCTCGGCGGCGCGGCGGCGATGGCGTCGGCCAAGGCCGCGTGCACCTGGCGGGTACGCCCGTCCTCCAGGCCCGCGGTGACCAAGGCGCCCCGGGCCGGGTGCCGCACCTTTAGCCAGCGCTCGCCCATCGACCCCCGGGCGACGGCGAGGTGATCGGCGGTGAGGCCCTCGACGACGGGCTCAGCGACGGCGTCACGAACCCCCGCCGCGGCCAGGGCCACGGCCCGAGGCAGCTCATCCCGGGCGACGGCGAGCACCTCCAAGAGCGCCCGGCTCGACGGGTCGAGGCGCTGCAGGCGCGCGGCGTAGAGCAGGTTGAGGGAGTTGTCCGACGTCATGCGTAAGGACGCCGTGAGCTGCCAGCTCGTCTCCCCCTCGTCGCCGACCCCACGCACGGAGAGCACGCCTCGGTCCACAAAGTCCCGCGTCGTGAGGGTCACGATGGCCGGGGCGCCGCCGGAGAAGCGGTGGAGCTTGTCGGCGAGGCCACCGGGGATGCTGGGCGTGCCCAACATGCCGCAGAGGAGCGTCCGGACCTCGTCCACCTCCAAGGCACGAAGCGGCAGGCTCTTGCCCGGCGCGTCGGCCAGGGCGCGCTCCGCCGTCGTGATGAGGCAGATCCCCGGCAGGGCCGCGAGCGCGAAGATCCGGGCGACCTCGGCGGGCGCCACCCGGTCGATGTCCTCGACGAGCAAGAGCGTCCGCCGCTCGGCGACCCGCGCCCGCAGCGCGTCAGTGAGCCCCTCCCAGCCCGGCGCCGGGGGCCCCAAACGCCGGGAGACGATGCGCCGCAGCCGCGCCTCGGGCGTGAGGGGATCGACGCCTGGCCCGCCGCGCAGGCAGAGCACGTCGAGCTCACGCTCCTTCGCCCGGTTCCAGGCCAGGCGGGCGAGGCGCGACTGCCCCATGCCCGGCTCACCGATGAGGTGCAGGGCCCCGCCCGCGTCGAGCACGGCGCTGATCGCCCCGATCGCCGCCTCACGGCCGACGACCGGCGGCCGGAGCAGGCTGCGGCGCGCCCCTTGGAAGCCCGTGAGCACGGCGAGGGCGATGCGCGCGGTCTGGGGACGCGCGGCGGGATCCCGGGCCATGAGCCGACCGACCAGCTCCTCCAGGCGCGTCGGGATGCGGTCGCGGCGCGTGGCGGAGACCGGCGGCGCGCCCCCGGCGGTGTGAGCCTTGAGGTAACCCGCGGGCCCGCTCGCCCGAAACGGCCGACGCCCGGCGATGGCCTCATACAAGGTGACGCCGAGGGAGTAGAGGTCCGCGCGGTGGTCTAGGGCCGCCCCGGCGATCTGCTCCGGCGCCATGTAGGCGTAGGTGCCCATCACGTCGCCGATGACCTGCTCCGGGGGCTCCGAGGGGTCCGCGGCGAGGCCCAGGTCCAGGAGCAGCACCCGCTGATCTTCGGTCTGGAAGATGTTCGCGGGCTTCACGTCGCGGTGAACCACGCCGCGCTCATGCAAGAAGGTGAGCGCCCGCAGCAGGTGCTCCGCCAAGGCCAAGGCGTCCTGGGCGCTGAGCTGTCGGGCGTCGCGGATCCAGTCCCGCAGGGTGCGGCCCTCCAGGAGCTCCAGCACAAGAACAGGCTGGGGGCCGTCGATGACGTCGTAGCAGCGCGGGAGGCTCGGGTGGCGCAGCTCACGGAGCAGGCGGCCCTCCCGCAAGAAGCGGCGGCGGCTGGCCTCGGAGCGCTCGGGATCCCGAAGCACCTTGAGCGCCACCCGATCCCCGGGCAGGAGCGTCGGGCAGCGCGGCGCGCCGCTGAGCGCCACCTCGGCCACCCAGACGTCCGCAAGTCCGCCCGCGCCAGCCTTGCTAAGCACGGTGTAGCCATCCACGCGCGTCATCGTCGGGGAGCATAGCGCGGGCCGTGGCGGGCGGCGCGTGCCGATCCGTGCGGCCAGCGGTCTCAAGGGCCGCACGTCACCCCAGGACGCCCGTTGACCGCGGGCGCGCTCCCCGCCCCTCCCGCGTTGGCCATTCGTCGCCGCGTGGGGTACACGGGGTCATCGTCCGTCAGGGAGGTAGTCCATGTCCGAGCTTCCCACCCCCTCGCTGCCCCAGGAGAGCGGTCTTCCGCCCTTGGACGCCGAGGGACTGCTCAAGCTCTACCGAGAGATGGTGCTCATCCGCCGCGTCGAGGAGCTGGCCGCCAAGGCCTACACGATGCGAAAGATCCTCGGCTTCTGCCACCTCTACATCGGGCAGGAGTCCGTCGCGGTCGGCGCCGCCGCTGCCACGCCCGATGATTACTGGATCGCCGCCTACCGCGAGCACGGCCACGCCCTCGCCAAGGGTGTGAGCGCCAAGGCCGTGATGGCCGAGCTCTTCGGCAAGGCCACGGGCTCAAGCCTCGGCCTCGGCGGCTCGATGCACATCTTCGACAAGGCCGCGAAGTTTATGGGCGGCTACGGCATCGTCGGCGGGCACGTCCCCCTGGCGAACGGCGTGGGCTGGGCCATCAAGCAGCGCAACGAGGGCCGGGTCTGCCTCTGCTACTTCGGCGACGGCGCAGCCCACCAGGGCGCGTTCTTTGAGGCGCTCTGCCTCGCCCAGCTCTGGAAGCTGCCCGTCATCTTCATCTGTGAGAACAACTACTACGCGATGGGCACCTCCATTGAGCGGCAGTCGTACCTCACCGACATGAGCCTCCGGGCGAACGGCGTCGGCATGGCGCGGGAGCAGCTCCGGGGCTTCGACGTCGAGCACGTCCGCGAGCGTGTTGGCGCCGCCGCCAAGTTCGCCCGGGAAGGCAACGGCCCGGTGATGCTCGAGATCATCACCTACCGCCACCGCGGCCACTCGATGTCCGACCCGGCGAAGTACCGCCCCAAGGGTGAACTTGAGGACTTCAAGCAGAACTCCGAGCCGCTGGCGCTCACCAAGCGCCGCCTGGAGCAAGACTTCGGCGTCAGCGCCGAGCGCATCGCCGCCGTGCACCAAGAGGTCGAGGCCATCGCTGAAGAGGCCTGGAGCTTCGCCGAGTCCTCCCCCGACCCCGATCCCGCCACCCTCTACGATCACGTCTACGCGGAGTGAACCATGGCCCTGATCCCCATCCGCGAGGCGCTCCGCGCCGCGATGCGCGAGGAGATGCAGCGCGACCCCTCGGTCTTCCTCATGGGCGAAGAGGTCGCCCAGTACGACGGCGCCTACAAGGTCAGCCAGGGGATGCTCGCTGAGTTCGGCCCTGAACGAATCGTCGACACGCCCATCTCCGAGTGCGGCTTCGCCGGGCTCGGCATCGGCGCGGCCATGGTCGGCATGCGGCCGATCATCGAGTTCATGACCTGGAACTTCTCCCTCGTGGCCTACGACCAGGTCGTCAACAGCGCCGCGAAGATCTACCAGATGAGCGGCGGGCAGTACAAGGTGCCCATCGTCTTCCGCGGGCCCAACGGCGCGGCGGAGAACCTCGCCGCCCAGCACTCCACCTCGGTCGAGAGCCTCTACGCCCACTTCCCCGGCCTCAAGGTCGTCACCTACGCCACGGCGTATGACGCCAAGGGTCTGCTCAAGAGCGCCATTCGGGACGACAGCCCCGTGTGTTTCCTTGAGTCCGAGATGACCTACGGCATGAAGGGTGAGGTGCCCGACGAGGAGTACCTCATCCCCCTCGGAAAAGCCGACGTGAAGGCCGAGGGCAGCGACATCACGCTCGTCACCTGGGGCAAGCAGGTCTTCACCTGCCAGGCCGCCGTCGAGACGCTCAAGGCCCAAGGCGTAAGCGCCGAGCTTCTGGACCTCCGCACGATACGCCCCCTGGATCGTGAGGCGCTCTTTAGCTCGGTCGCCAAGACCGGCCGCTGCGTCGTCGTGCAGGAGGGTTACCCCTTCTCGGGCGTCGGCGCCGAGATC
>JAKLKD010000373.1 GCA_023150845.1 Myxococcota bacterium
GACCCCCAAAGAGAAGAGGTCCGAGCGGTGATCGACGGCCTCCCCGGCGGCCTGCTCGGGGCTCATGTAGGCGAACTTGCCGCCGCCCGGCGCGTCGGGGTCGTCCACCCCACCCTCGGGCACGAGGCGGGCGATGCCAAAATCGACGAGCTTGACCTCACCCTGGTAGCTCACGATCACGTTGTGCGGGGACACGTCGCGGTGCACGATCTGCAGCGGCGCGCCCTCGCTGTCCGCCCGGCTGTGCGCGTAGGCCAGGGCCCGGGCGGCGCTCGCGGCGATCGAGACGGCGAGGCCGAGCGGCATCCGGCGGCCCTGGGCGTGCAGGCGGCGCCAGATGCGGGTGAGGTCCCGGCCCGCGATGTGCTCCATCGCGATGTAGTAGTCGTCCCCTTCCCGGCCGAGGTCGTAGATCTGCACGATGTTGGGGTGGCTCAACATCGCGGAGATCTTCGCCTCGCTCACGAACATCGAGACGAAGCGTGAAGAGCCCGCGAGACCCGGCAGAATTCGTTTGATCACCAGCCGCCGCTCAAAGCCCTCCACCCCGAAGGAGCGGGCCAAGAACACCTCGGCCATGCCGCCCGCGGCGATTCTCTCCAGGAGCTCGTACTTGCCGAAGCGCGCGGGGAGCTTCATCAGAGCTTCAGGGTGGGGGGTGAGCTGGTCTCCGCTTGTCGTAACCCGCCTGACACGGGCGAGCCCCGTCCGCCGCAAACCTGTTAATGAGCGCCCTATGTCTGAGACCTTCCCTGTCATCCCGCTGAACGATCAGGTCCTCTTCCCCGGCGCCGTGCTGCCCCTGCGCCTGTCGCGCCCAGGGGGCCTCACGCCGCTCGTGGCCCAGCTTGAGGACGGCAAGACCCCGGTCTTTGTGCTCTCCAAGCGCGTCGGCACCGAGGATCCCTACCCCGACGACCTCCGCGAGATCGGCTGCACCGGCCGGGTGCTACGCATCGTGAGCCTCCCTGACGGCACGGCGCGGCTCTTGGTCGAGGGCCTCAACCGCGTGCGCATCAAGAACGCCCAGGACAGCGAAGACGGCGCCATGGTCGCCCGGGTGAGCCCGCTGGAGCTCAGCGAGGACGACCCCACCCTCGTCGGCGCCTTGGAGCAGCTCCTCCGGGAGACCCTCACCCGCCTGCTCGGCGAGAACCTCGACCAGCCCGAGCAGATGGTCGAGGCCGGCCGGGGCATCAAGGACGCCGCGCGCCTCGCGGACTACGCCGCCGGGGTCTTGGGCCTGCCCTTGGAGCGCCGCTACGAGCTCCTCGCCGAGCCGTCCTTGGCCATTCGCCTGGAGGCCCTGAACACCGAGGGCGCCAAGTCTCTGCAGCTCATGGAGATCTCCAACCGCATCAAGAACGTGGTGCAGGAGACCATGGACCAGAACCAGAAGGAGTACTTCCTTCGGGAGCAGATCAAGGTCATCCGCCAGGAGCTCGGCGAGGAGGGCGGCCCCGACGACCTCGACCGCCTGCGCCTGCGCCTAGAGGCCGCGGGCATGCCCCCGGAGGTCTTGAAGGAGGCCACCCAAGAGCTCGACCGCATGCGGCGGATGCACAGCGACGCCGCGGAGTACAGTGTGAGCCGCACCTGGCTCGACCTGCTCGCGGCCCTGCCCTGGTCCACGCTCACGGAAGACAAGCACGACCTCCGCCACGCCCGGGGCGTGCTCGACGAGGACCACCACGGCTTAGAGAAGGTCAAGGAGCGCATCCTGGAGTACCTCGCCGTGCGCCAGCTCAACCCCACGGCCCGGGGCGTGATCCTCTGCTTCGCGGGCCCCCCCGGCGTCGGCAAGACCTCCTTGGTGAAGTCCATCGCCCAGGCCCTCGGGCGCTCGTGGCAGAAGGTCTCCTTGGGCGGCGTGAAGGACGAGAGCGAGATCCGCGGCCACCGCCGCACCTACATCGGCTCGATGCCCGGGCGCATCATCCAGGCCATCAAGCGCGCGGGCAGCCGCAACCCCGTGCTGCTCCTCGATGAGCTCGACAAGCTCGGCTCAGACTACCGAGGAGACCCGGCCTCAGCGCTCCTGGAGGTCCTCGACCCCGCCCAGAACCACGCGTTCATGGACCACTACCTCGACGCGCCCTTTGATCTCAGCCAGGTGATGTTCATCGCCACGGCGAACGTCGAGGACAACATCCCCCACGCGCTCCTGGACCGCCTGGAGATCGTCCCCCTGCCCGGCTACATCGAGGAGGAGAAGACCGAGATCGCCCGGCACCACCTCCTGCCCCGGGTGCGCGCCGAGCACGGGCTCACCGAGTCCCAGCTCACGGTGACCTCTGAGGCCATCCAGCAGCTCATCCGCCGCTACACCCGCGAGGCCGGGGTGCGCCAGCTTGAGCGTGAGCTGGCGAAGCTCCACCGCAAGGCCGCCCGGCGGGTGGTCGAGGGCGACAGCGCGCACATCGAGGTGACCGAGGACCGCCTCGCCGAGCTCATCGGCCCGCCACCCTTCCACGTCGAGCCCGCCGAGCACGCCACCACCCCCGGTGTGGCCATCGGCCTCGCCTGGACCGCCGTGGGCGGCGAGATCCTGTTCATCGAGGCCGTGCGGTTCCCCCAAGGCAAAGGCCAGCTCCGCCTCACCGGCAGCCTCGGCGACGTGATGAAGGAGTCCGTCGAGGCCGCGATGAGCCTGCTCCGCAGCCGCGCCGATCGATTCGGCATCCCCGCCGAGGTCTTCACGTCCTTCGACTACCACGTTCACGTCCCCTCCGGCGGCATCCCCAAGGACGGCCCCAGCGCGGGCGTGACCATGCTCACCGCGCTGGCCTCCTTGATGACCGGGCGTAAGGTGCGCAGCGAGCTCGGCATGACCGGCGAGCTGACCCTGCGCGGGAAGGTCTTGCCCGTGGGTGGTGTGAAGGAGAAGGTGCTCGCCGCGCGCCGGGCGGGGATCAAGGTCGTCGTGCTGCCCAAACACAACGAGCATGACCTCGCCGACATCCCGGCGCTCTTGCGGGATGACCTCACGTTCCACTTCGTCACGGAGGCCGATGAGGTGCTGGCGTTGGCGCTGGAGGCGGCGGTGGTGCCGCTGCCGGAGCCCGCTCCGGCGACGACCGTCGAGGGCGCGGGGGTGGAGGTTCCGGCGCCGACGACGGAGCCGGCGGCGGGGTAGAACGACGGGGTCACTGACGGAGCGAGGTGTCGCGATGGCCGAGACGATTCAGCTCACCGAGGACCTCACGGTCGCCTGGGAAGGGGACGTGGAGGGGTATGCGCCTGCGGTTGCGCTGTGGAATCGGGCGTTGGTGGAGTTGGTGGGGGAGCTGGGCGCGCTGGGTTCGGCTGACAAGATCGTGCGCCTCAGCCCGGATCGGCTTCAAAATGAGCTCCCGGCGTTCGTGCGTGCCGCGTTTAAGAGTGTCGGTGTGACGAGCGTGAAGCCCGCTCAGTTACGCTCGCCCCTGGTCGTCGAGCTACAGGCCGCGTTTGGCCGCATTCTTGTCGGCGTTAGCGTCGGAAACGTCGATCCAGACCCAAGAGACTGGCGCTTGGCGCTTGGCAACACGTCGTTGCTCATGCTCCGTGCCCCGTTTGATGGGATGCGCTGCGCGCTCAACGTTGCACAGACTCTCAGCGCGCCCGACCCGTCGCAGGAGCGACCGATTCAACCGCACAGAGGCGCGGATGTTACGATGACCGCGTGGTGGCGGGTTCACGGCTTGCCCATTCTGCAGATTGGACTGCGCATGGGTCTCCACGCCAAATCCGCGCGCCTCGCCGCGCTCAAACTCGTGAACACCGGACCCGCCGAGGAGATGGCGCTCGACCCACTCGGGCCACGCATGAACGTGATCACCGGCGACAACGGCCTCGGGAAGTCCTTCTTCTTGGAGAACCTGTGGTTCATGCTCACTGGCCACTGGCACAACTTCC
>JAKLKD010000374.1 GCA_023150845.1 Myxococcota bacterium
CAGCTACTCCCCCTTTGAGTGGCTGCCCTTCGGCGGCGGCGCCCGGCGCTGCATCGGCATGGCCTTCGCGCTCTATGAGATGAAGCTCGTGCTCGGCGCGCTCTTCCGCCGCTTCCGCTTCAACAAGGCCGACGACAAGGTGCCCCAGACCCGGCGGAAACACATCACCATCGCCCCCAGCGGCGGCGTGCGCGCGGTGCTCTCGCCGCGGGGAGGCGCGGATGTTTGAGCGAGAGCTCAAGCGGATCTGCGAAGATCACAAGCTCCCGGACACCGCCCGGGAGGAGCTGAGCCGGCTGTTCCAGCGCGTGCAGCGGGCCGACTCCAACGCCACGATCCCCGACCTCATCAGCAGCCAGCTGACCCTCCCGCCGGGCTCGACGCTCATGCCGTCCTCAGGCGGCGGCCTCGCGACGACCTCGGGCCACCCGCCCAAGCCCCCGCCGATCCCGCCCGCCCCACGACCCGGCGCCCGCCGCATCGCGCGGTACGAGGACCACGGCGTCATCGGCTCCGGCGGCATGGGCACGGTCCACCGCGTCTTTGACCCGCTGCTCAACCGCACCCTTGCGCTCAAGGTGATTCACGAGCACATCAGCGGCTCTCTGCGCGAGCTGGGGCGTTTTGTGGAGGAGGCGCAGATCTCCGCCCAGCTCCGCCACCCGTCCATCGTGCCGGTCTACGAGCTCGGCCACCTCGACGACGGCCGACTGTACTTCACCATGGAGGAGGTGCGCGGCGAGACGCTCTCCAAGGCCATCCGAGAGGTGCACCGCGCCTCAGCCGGGGGCCCCTGGCGCCCGAGCGTGAGCGGCTGGACCTTCCGGAAGCTCATCGAGGCCTTCCGCCGTCTGTGTGAAGGCGTCGCCTACGCCCACAGCCGCGGCGTCATCCACCGCGACCTCAAGCCCTCAAACGTCATGCTCGGCCAGTTCGGCGAGGTGCGTGTGCTGGACTGGGGCCTCGCCACCCTGCGCACCGCCCCCAACTGGACCGACAGCCTCGGCGACTTCGACCCCGTCATCGTCGAGCGTGGCCAAGGGGAGAGCCACACCGTCGATGGCCGCGTCGCGGGCACCCCGGCCTACATGGCGCCGGAGCAGGCCGCCGGGGACCTCGCCGCCATCGGCCCCGCCACAGACATCTACTGCCTCGGCGCCATCCTCTACACCATCCTCTCCGGCCGCGCGCCTTACACCGGCGGCGACGGCGGCTCCGTCGTGAACGCCGTGCTCGCCGGGCCGCCCCCGCCGCCCGACCGCGACTCGGTCTTCCAGTCCCACGCCGCCCTCGCCCACCACAGCCGCAACGGCGAGCAGCCCGAGATGCGGGAGGACCCCTACGTCCCCTCTGTGCTGCGTGAGATCTGCCGCGACGCCATGTCTCGGTCCCCTGACGCGCGCCCCCGCGACGCCTTGACCCTCGCCGCCCAGGTCGGCGAGTGGCTGGAGGGCCTGCGCCGCCAAGACCAGGCCGAGCAGTTCTTGCGGGAGGCCGACGGCCTCATGCCGGAGCTGCACCAGCTCTTCGCCAGGGCGACCCGGCTGCGGGACGAGGCCGACCGCCACCTCGCCGACGTGAACCCTGAGGACCCCGTCGAGCGTAAGCTCCCGGCGTGGGAGCGCCTGGAGGAGGCCGAGGGCCTGGAGATCGCCGCCCGGGCCCGGGAGGCCAAGCTCCAGCGTGTGCTCCAGGCCGCCATCACCTACGCCCCGGACCACCCCGAGGCCCACCGCCGCCTCGCCCGCCTCTACCGCCAGCGCCACGTCGAGGCCGAGTCCCGCCGCGACCGCAACGCCGCCGCCCAGTGGGAGGTGCTGCTCCGCAGCCACCACACCGGCGAGCACGAGGCTTATCTGCGCGGCGACGGCGCGGTGACCTTGTTCACCGACCCGCCCGGCGCCGAGGCCCTGCTCTACCGCTACGAGCCCTACCAGCGCCGCCTGCGGGCGGTGTTTGTGCAGACCCTCGGTCAGACGCCGATCATCGACGCCCCCCTGCCGATGGGCTCCTACCTCATCGTGCTCCGCGCCCCTGGCCGCGCCGAGGTGCGTTACCCCGTGCGAATCCGCCGCGGCGAGCGCTGGTCCGGCGTAGCCCCCGGCGAGGGTGAGCCGACGCCGATCCCCCTGCCCCCCTTGGGCGCCTTGGGCCCCAACGACTGCTACATCCCCGCGGGCTGGTTCACCTGCGGCGGCGACCCCTTGGCCGAGGGCAGCCTCCCCGAGCGCCAGATCTGGGTAGACGGCCTCGTGATGCGGCGTTTCCCCGTCACCAACGGCGAGTTTATCCAGTTCCTCAACACGCTCTTGGACGAGGGGGACGAGGAGTCCGCCCTGCGTTTCCAGCCGCGTTTTGAGGGCCACGCCCTGCACGATCGGGGCCCCGACGGGCGCTTCCGCATCCGTGAGGGCCACCGCAGCTACCCCATGACCGCCGAGATGCCCGCGATCATGGTGGGCTGGCAGGCCGCCCGGGCCTTCGCCGACTACGAGCGGCGCCGCACCGGCCAGCCCTGGACCTTGCCCGGGGATCTGGAGTGGGAGAAGGCCGCCCGAGGCGTCGATGGCCGCCGTCTGCCTTGGGGCGACACCCTGGACCCCACCTTCTGCAACATGCGCGACTCCCGGCCCTCGCACCCCTTCCCGACCCCTGTGGACTCTTTCCCCATCGACGAGAGCCCCTACGGCGTGCGTGGCCTCGCGGGCAACATCATGGACTGGTGCCGCGACCCCTTCCGCACCGGCGGTCCGCCGCTGGAGCGTGGCCGGGTGACCGAGCGCTGGGAGGCCCAGCTCCACGACCCCGTCGATCCCAAGGTCGCCCGGGTCGTGCGCGGCGGCCACTGGTACGGCGTCGGCCAGATCGGCCTCGCCGCCCACCGCTACCGCCTGGAGCCGTCCTTCACTGGCTACCTCATCGGCATGAGGCTCGCCCGGCGTTACTGACCGATGGTCAGTTAGCCCAGGGCCGCCCGGATCGCCGCGAGCAGGCGCGCCGGGCCGTCCGAGGCCTGCTCAAAGTAGAGCGAGGGCTCGACGAGCTCCAGCTCGTTCAGCCACCAGCGGCCCTCCGGGGACTGCAGCAGGTCCACCCGAGCATAGACCAGCGGCGCCGTACGACCGAGCACCTGCCCCGCCGCGGCCAGGCAGCCCTCGGCGACGGCGCGCTCCTCGGCGCTCGTGGTGTAGGCGCGGTACTGGCCGCCCCACTCCACCTGCACCCGGAAGTCCCCGGCGGGGGGCACCTTTCGCACGGCGTGGGAGAGCTCCCCGCCGAAGTACACCAGCGAGAGCTCCCCCATCGACTCCACCCGCTCAAGGTAAGGCTGCACCATCGCGCCTTCAGCGACGGGGTAACTGCGCACAAAGGCGACGGCGGCGGCGCGGCCCGCGGGGTCGTCCTCCACACGCAGAGTGTGATCGCTCCCGGCGCCGACGATGGGCTTCACGAAGGCACGCCCCCAGCCCCGGGCGGCGAGGCGGGCGGGCAGGGTGTCGGCCTCGGCGGGGGTGACCCACTCCGTCGGGATGATCGGCGCGCCCTCGGCGGCGACGGCGGCGAGGTACCGTTTGTTGGTGTTCCAGGTGAGCACCTCCGGCGGGTTGATCAGCCGGGTCTCGGCGGCGGCGCGGCGGGCCCAGGCCAAAAACTCCGGCAGCCGGGGGCAGTAGTCCCAGGTGGTGCGCACGATCGCCGCGTCAAAGTCGCCCCAGCGCGCCGTCGGGTCGTCCCAAGACACCGACTCGAAGGCCTGGCCGACGTCGCGCAGGTGGCGAAAGAGGGCGGCGTCGTCCTCGACGGCGTGGGGGCGGCTCTGGCAGGTGACGAGGGCGAGGCGCATGGGGGCTCCGGGGTCAGCGGTCGGCTTGGGCAGTATCCCCTCCTC
>JAKLKD010000027.1 GCA_023150845.1 Myxococcota bacterium
TACAGCGTCGCGGGGCTCGGGGACATCAGCGGTGATGGCCTGGACGACGTCGGGATGAGCGCCGCGAGCTACAAGGTGACGTCGACGACCTACGGCGCGGCATACGTCTACTACGGTGACCCGGCGGGCCCCTCGACGTCCGTGCATGACTGGGCGACGTTCAGCGCGGGCTCACATCTCTACGGCATAGAGCTGATGAGCGGAGGGGACATCAACGGAGACGGCGTGAAGGAGCTCGTGATCGCGTCCTCCTCTTCCGCGCCGTCCAGCGACGGCGACCAGCTCACGGAGGTGTTTTTTGGCACCTCCGTCGGACTTGAGCCTTCGGCGAGCTGGACCTACTCGCATCCACGGTCGTTGGTCTACTGCGGCAGTGAGGTGGGCGCTGGGGGTGACATCAACGGGGATGGCCTCGACGACCTCGTCGTGATCTGCACCGACAAGAGCGGGAGCGGAACGTCAACAAAAGCTCGAACCTTCTACGGCGACAGCGCGGGCCTGAGCGAGACCTACGAGGAGGAGGACACGGTCTCTTCGGGCCAAACGTTGTCCTTCGTTGGAGACATTGACGCCGACGGAGACGACGAGCTGCTGTATGGCGGCAGCTCAACGATCATGTACCACGGTAGCCCCGATGGGCTCACCACGCCTGACCTGTATGACTGGTCGGTGTCTTGGACGCGGGCGACGTACGGAGTCTTCACGTACGCGGGCGACCTGAACGGGGATGGCTATGGTGACGTGGCCATCGCCGAGGCGCCTGGGAGCACCGTCACCCAAGTCAACATCTACTTGGGCAGCGCGACCGGGTTTCTTGATACGGCCAGCACCTCCCTCACCCTCGTCACGACGAGCACAACCTATGGATCCGCGCTCGCCGGAGGTTGCGACATCAACAACGACGGGTACGATGACCTGATCGTCGGCGACTCGGCCTACGGGAACGGCTACATCTGGGTCCACTACGGCAGCAGCACGGGTGTCTCCAACACGAACTATGGGTCTGTTGCCGGAACACAATCAGGCGCGCAGTTCGGGGAGTCCATCTCGTGCGGAGACGTCAACGGCGACAACCTCGATGACGTGCTCGTCGGGGCGACGAAGTATGACGACGGGCAGACCGACGAGGGCGTGGTGTTCTTGTACCTCGGCGTCTCTTACGGCCTCAACCCCACCGCCGCATGGAGCAAAGGCGCTGACCAAGGCAGCGCCCGGCTGGGGAACCCCGTGAAGATCATGCCGGATCTCAACGGAGACGGCTATAACGACGTCGCCGCTGGCGCCGCGCAGTGGGACGGGAGCTACACCAACGAGGGCGCGATCTTCGTCGCCTACGGCAGCGCCAGCATCCCGGGCTCGTTCACGACGCGGATTCAGGGCGGTCAGACGAGCGGGTTATGCGCCGTGGTGGATCCGGTCGGCGACTACAACGGAGACGGGATCCAAGATCTCGGCTTCGGCTGCCCCTACTGGGACGCCAGCTCGCTCACCAACGCCGGGAAAGCGGAGATCTATCTCGGCTCATCCAGCGGGGTCTCAACCACCCCCACGCGCCAGTTTATCGGCACGACAGGCGGTGGGTTAGGGTCAGCCTTTGCGGGCATGGGAGACACGAACGGCGACGGCTACGACGAGCTCGCCATCGGTGACTTCACCGAAGGAGACCTCTATTATTACATGAGCCCCGGCGCCTCAACCTCGCCCTCTCCGTTCTTCGTGCTGTTGGACTCGTTTGGAGAGATTGACGAGATCACGCAGGCGCCGGACGTCGATAACGACGGTTTCACTGAGCTCATGTTCTCCATCAACGGCAGCACGCTGTACCTCTTGGAGCTGACCGACCTCGACAGCGACGGCTACTTCTACCTGCTGGACTGTGACGACTCGGACACATCGGTCTACCTCGGCGCCGCAGAGATCTGCGACGGTCTTGACAACGACTGCGACGGTACAGCCGATGACGACCCGCCCACCTGGTATGGCGACGCCGACGGTGATGGTTTTGGGGACTCATCCGCGACGATCTCCTCCTGCACGGCACCTTCGGGGTCAGTCGCGACTGGAGACGACTGTGACGACTCGGATCCGGCGGTCGTCAATGGCCACGAGTGGTACGCGGACGCCGATGGAGACGGGTACGGATCCATGGATGTCGGCGCCTTCGTGTGTGACGCCCCCGCTGGCATGACCGGCGTCTCGGGTGACTGTGACGACGACGCGACCAACACCTACCCCGGCGCCCCCGAGGTCTGGTACAACGGGCTGGATGAGGCCTGTGACGACGGCTCGGACTTTGACGCAGACGGTGATGGTTACGACTCCTCAGGTTACGGCGGCACGGACTGCGACGACGCCCGTTCAGACGTTTACCCCGGCGCGCCGGACGTGCCCTACGACGGTCTGGACACGGATTGTTCGACACGTTCGGACGACGACGCGGACGCAGATGGCTTTGACTCAGTGACGATGGGCGGAACAGACTGTGATGACTCCCGGTCCGACGTCCACGTCGGGGCCGACGAGGTCTGGTACGACGGCGTCGATCAAGACTGTGACGGCAATGACGATGACCAGGACCTCGACGGGTTCAGCCTCGGCGTGGATTGCGACGACGCGAGCGCGGCGGTCAACCCCGACGCCGTCGAGGTCTGGTATGACGGCGTCGATCAGGACTGTGACGGCGCGTCGGACTATGACGCGGACGGCGACGGTTATGAGGCGGTCTGGGGCGGCGGCGACGACTGCGACGACGAGCGCGCTGACATCTCGCCGAGCGCGGAGGAGATCTGGTACGACGGCGTCGATCAGAGCTGCGATGGCAACGACAACGACCAGGACGGCGACGGCGCGATCTGGGGCGTAGACTGCGACGACACCAACCCCGACATCGCGACCTGCGAAGGTGACGAGACCACGGACACGGGCATGGGCGGCGGAAAGCGCTGCCAGGCTCCTGCTGGGCCGATGAGCTTGCTCGGCGCGCTCATCAGCCTCGGCCTCGCCCGGCGTCGGCGGTCCTGACTCCAGCCCCCCGGCGCGATCCCCCGCTGGGTCGCGCCGGGCGTTGGCGCAGGATGGCCAGCCCGTCCCGCGTCTCAGCGCGGCTTGTCGCTCACCCAGCGGCCGTTAGGGGCGTGCTCAGCGCAGCGAGCGCGGGGCGGCGGCGCCGAAGTGGCGGTAGAGCACGCGGCGCAGGCCCAGCTCAGCGCGCAAGGGGGCGAAGGCGGGGTCGAGGGCGAGGTCGCGGCGGAGCTCGACCTGCAGGGCCTCGGGCAAGGCGCCACGGGCGGCGACGGCGTCTTCGACCAGCGCCAGGGCCTCGTCCTGATCACCGATGAGCGCGTGGTACATCGCCCCGTAGAGCGCGACCATGGCGTGATCGGGGCTGAGCTGACGCAGGTGGTCGAGCTGGGCCGAGGCCCGGGCGTACTCGCCGAGGCGCGCCAAGGCCACCGCCCGACCGCCCAGCGCCGTGACGCTCTGCGGTGAACGGCGGAGCGCCCGGTCCCAGAGCTCGATCTCGGCGCGGTGACGGCCGAGCCTGCGCATACAGGCCGCGAGGCCCTCCAGGGCCCGCACGTCGTCAGGGCGGTCGCTCACGAGCGCCCCGTAGAGCCGCGCGGCCTCCTCGAAGTTGTCGTTGTTGTACTCCCCCCGGGCGACCTGGTGGCGCAGCTCGGGGTCGTTCGGCTGGCTCAAGAGCTTGAGGCGCGCCAGCTCGGCGTCGATGGTGCCCGGCACGGCCTGGCGGTACCAGGCGAAGTAGCCCCAGCCGGTCACGTCGTCGTCAGGCGCGGCCGCGCGGGCGTCACCGCCAGGGGCCACGGCGTCTGGGGCGAGGGTGAGCCCGCGGGGCTGCACGGCGGCGGTGCGCTCCTGGCGAGGATCAACGTCGTCTCGGTGCGCGTCGGCGCGTAGGCCCACGGCGCGGCTGACCTCGACGATCCGCGGCGCGTCGCGCAGGCTCGTCAGCGTATCGACCCAGAGGCCCCCGACGCTCACCGCCAAGGCGATGAGCAAGAAGCGTGGGTCCACCGGTGAGGTAGACGGCATCCGCAGGCGCGTCGGCTCGGTGTGCTCCACCTCGACCTGCACCGCGCCTAAGGAGAAGCCCGTGCTCTGCCCCTCCGCGAGGCGGCGGCCGCGCACATCGAGATAGTCCCCGACCCGGTAGATGACGATGGAGGCGCCGGGGAACTGGAGCAGGCTGTTGACCTCGTCGCCGAGTCGCACCGCGCCGCGCACCGGGACCGTTCGGTCCTCGATGACTCGCCCGTGGTACGCCACCGTGACGTGGAGATCACCCACCTGCGCCTCCGCTCAGGTCGATCCCAGGCTCGGGACCGTTGACATAGTATCGCACGAGAAGGTCGTTAAAGCGCGGATCTTCGCGCAGAACCCCGAAGGCCGGGTCGAGGCGGATGTCTTGACGGAACTCGATGTTGTGCAGGGTGTCGAGGCGCTGCATGCCGGCCAGGGCGTCGTCGAGGAGCTTCAGCGCGGCGTCCGCGTCGCCTCGGCTGGCGTGAATCTTGGCCCGGTGCAGGTCCCCGTAGGGATCGTTGGGCTCCAGGCGATCAAGGCGCTCCATGATCGCCAAGGCCTCGTCGTAGCGCTCCTGGTGCGCGAGGTTCACGGCGAGGTTGTTGAGGGCGTGGGTGTTGTTGGGCTCTAACGCCAAGGCCAAGCGGTAGTACCCCTCCTCTTTTGTGTACTCGCCGTTCCGTTTGTAGACCAAGGCGATGTTGTTGTAGCCCGCGGCGCTCGACGGCAGGAGCTCGATGAAGCGGTTGTAGCTGCGCAGCGCGCCCTCGTAGTCGCGGCTGAGGTACTGGTAGTAGGCGAGGCGCTGGATGAGGTAGGGGTTGTTGGGGTCGAGCTTGATGCGCTCGTTGGTCGTGGTGAGCTCCTGGAGGATCTCCTCCTGGTCGCGGCGCGCGTCCTCGGCGTCGTACCAGTCCTCCAAGCCCCAGCCCTCACGGATCGCCGTGCTCTGAGGCTCCTCATCCTTGGACTCGGCCTCGTCCTCCAGGCTCGACGGGCGGAGCTGCTGCTCGTCTTGCACCCCGTCTAGCGGCGCGGGCTGGGCCGGGGTCTCCGCCGCGGGGTCGATGGTCGGCGTCGGGCGGAGGGGCTGCAGCGCCGGTGTAGCGCCCTCCCCCACACGTTTCTCGTCGTCTACCCGCGCGGCGCCGCCCGCGTAGTCCAAGGCCCCGTCGGCCCCGGCGGGCACAAAGATGTCGCGGAGGCGGACCTCACTCTCAGGGCGTGGGTCTGTCGGCACCGCGCCCTGCTCCGCGCCGTCGAGGTCGTTGCGCATGAGCCGCGCGATGAGCTCGGGGGGCACGTCGGGGTTGACCTCAACGACGGCGCCTTGGCTGTCGAGGAGCAGCTGCAAGGCGAAGGCGAGGGTCGTCATCACCATGAGCGTGCCCAAGAAGACCACGTCGGCCTCAAGGGTCCAGGGGAGCACACGGTGCTGGGGGTTCAGGCTCAGGCGCAGGCGCAGCGGGCCATGGCCAATCTCGGCGGGCTCGTGGGGCGTGACGCGGATCGGCGGGGCGTCGGGGAGCAGCACGTCAACGGCGGCGCGGCCCCGCCAGATCACCCGGGGCGCGGCCTCAGCGCCGTCCAGGGGCGGGAAGCCGAGGCCCAAGGACTCGTCGTCGAGGCGCACAGCGACGGCGGAGGGCTGGAGCAAGACCTCGTCCACCACCGCGCCATGGAAACGGGCGGAGATTCGGAGCGCGTGTCGCTGTTGGCTGGTCGTCGGTGCCACAACCTCGTCCGACCTTCCCACCCGCGCGAGGGTTCCCGCGTCGTAGGGAAGATCTCAGCATAGCTGAGAACGACGCCGCCTCGCCACAAGGATCGCCAGGATCGCCGCCGAGAGGCCCCCAGGAGCGGTGAGCCCCGCGCAGCCGCAGCGCCCTCCCCGCTTGTCGCCGCCAGACACGCTGTCACCGCCGCCCCCGGCGCTGTCGCCCCCGGCGCCGCTGTCTTCAGCGACCGGCGGGCAGGCCGTGGTGTCGAGGCTCCACACACGCTCGTCCGAGGTGACCCCCGCCTCATCCACCCGCACCCAGGCCGTCGGGTCGAGGGCCCGCACCCGGAGCGCGGCGCCGGTAACGCAGCCCTTGAGGGTGAACTCCGCGCCTTCGCCGACGTCTTTGCCGTCGATGTCCCAGACCACGGCCAAGGAGCCGTCGTCGGGTCCGAGGGTGCTCACGCTGAGGCTGTGATCGACGTCGGGGGCCAAGGTGAGCGTGCCCTGGGCGGGGCTCTCGGCGTAGATCACGCCGGGGAGCTGGCCGTAGATCGCCAGGACCGCCTGCTCACGGCAGACCGGGCAGTAGTCGTCCTGGAGCGTGTTCATCATGCAGGCGTCGTTCGTCGGCCGGTAGAGGTTCGTGTACGAGCAGGGCTTGAAGGCGTCTACGCCGTCCTCACCGAGCCAAGCCGACCACTGGGGCGCGTCGCCGTCTTTCGCGCAGTTCGGCGCCCCTTGGGCCGAGCCGCTCGTGCCGTAGCTGTACTCGTCCCAGAGGCCCACCAAGGAGTGCCCGAGCTCGTGCGCGGCGACCAGGGAGCCGTAGGGGTCGGCGGTGTAGGAGGTCGCGTAGGAGAAGCCGCCGGACCCGCCGTAGGTGGGGTCGTTCACCAAGACCATGACGCCGTCGTAGCCGGGCACGGCGGCGCGCACCTCGTCGAGCACGGCGTCGTCGTCGCAGCAGATGAGGCGGTCGATGCCGCCGCAGCCGTAGTAGCAGCCGTACGCGGTGTCGCGCACGTCGGCGGGGTTGGACTCGTAGTGGCTCGCCCCAGACTCGTCGGAGGCCTGATCGACACGCCAGATGTTGAACAGGCCGGTGTAGGCGCCGTAGGGCTCGACCCTGAGCAGATAAGCGACGATGCGGTCCACGTCAGCGGCGAATGTGTCGAGCTGGGACTCGGTGTAGCCGTCGCCCAAGAACACGAGGTCGAGGCGCTCTTCAGGGGGGCCCGCGCTCTGCACCGCCACGGCGACGCCCGGCGCGGGCGGCGGCGGCGGGCTCGGCCGCAGCGCGCGGCCGTCGAAGGAGGCGTACGCCGCGCCGTCGGGCCAGGGCAGCTCCACGACGAGCTGGCCTCGGGTGAGGGTCGCGCTCGCGCCGCCGCCCTCGGGGAAGATGACGCTCCGCAGCGCCGTCGTGGGCAGCCGTGTGGTCAAAAGCGCCCGGCCCGCGGCGTCGTTCACCGTCAGCGTCGGGCCGTCGCCGGGGGGCGGCGCTTGGACCTGCCCAGGGACCCGCTGGGCGTCAACGACCTGCACGGCGCCGTCCTGGATCTCTATGGTGAGGCGTAAGGACTCGGCGAAGGCAAAGCTTGAGAGAAGAAGCGCGATCATGGCGCCAACTCCGCGCGGTTTCGGACTATGAGTGAGTCATGGACAGCAGTCACGCCACCGGCCAGCCCGCCGCCCGGATCCTGAGCGCGGCGCTCATCATCATCGGCGACGAGATCCTCAGCGGCAAGTTCGCTGACGAGAACGGCCCTTATCTCATCAAGAAGCTGCGGGAGATCGGCGTGTCTCTGCGGCGGGTCGTCATCATCAGCGACGGCCTGGACGAGATCGCCGAGGAGGTCGCGCGCGCGGCGGCCCGCCATGACCTCGTCTTCACCTCCGGCGGCGTCGGGCCCACCCACGACGACCTCACCCTGCCCGGGGTCGCCCAGGCCTTCGGTGTGGGCCTGGAGGAGCGCGAGGAGCTCGTCGAGGCCATCCGCGCCCACATGGGCGGGGCCGTCACCGAGGCCGCCCTGCGTATGGCCCGCCTGCCCGTCGGCGCCCGCCTCGTCTGGGGCGAGGGCCTCCGATACCCGCTGGTCATCATGCAGAACGTGCACGTCTTGCCCGGCGTGCCGTCGATCTTTAAGCGTAAGCTCGACGCTGCTTTGGCCGCGCTCCCCCGCCACCCGGTGAGCTGCGCCCGGGTCACGACGGATGAGGCCGAGGTGTACATCGCGGCCCGGCTGGAGGAGGCCGTCGCCGCCTGGCCCGAGGTGAGCATCGGCTCCTACCCGCGCTACGACGAGGGCCCCCACTTCGTGATCATCACGATGGAGGGCCAGAGCGCCGAGTCCGTCGAGGCCTGCCGGGCGTTTCTCGCCGCGCGCCTGCGCCCCCGGAGCGCATAAACGCGCCGGTCAGACCTTGTACTCGACGGTAGGCTGGGCCGCGAAGAGCGTGGTCTGGGCGCCGAAGCCGACGAGCTCCAAGGACCGCCGGGCCAAGGTCGAGACCCCGAGCTCGACGAGCTCCTCCGGGGCCACGAGGCGCGCGGCGCTGTACCCCTGGTGCTGAGGCGGCGGCGCGCCGTCCCCGTCGAGGAGCCAGACTCCGAGGGTGAGCTTTCGGTGGGTGAAGATGTGCCGCACCTGGCCGAGCCGGGCGACGGGCTTGACCTGGAGGCCCAGGCGCTCGGAGAAGGCCCGGATGAGCGCCAGGGGCTCGGGCTCATCCGCGACGAGCTCTTGACCGGGGAGCTCCCAGAGGCCGCCGAGCAGGCCCTCGTCGGGGCGCCGGGCCATGAGCACCCGCCCGCCGGAGAACCACGCGCCGCAGACCCCACGCACCTCGGGGCTCTCCCCCTTTCGAGGCTTGTTGGGCAGGCTCTCCGGGTCGCCCGCGCGGTAGGCGCCGCAGCCCGCGCTCAGGGGGCAGCGCTCGCAGCGTGGGCGCCGAGGGGAACACACCGTGGCGCCGAGCTCCATGAGCGCCTGGTTCCAGTCCCCGGCGCGGCCTGGCGGGAGGTGCGCCCGGGCGAGCTCCCAGAGGCGGCGCTGGGTCGCCGGGGCCCGGGCGTCGTCGGTGATGTAGTGCCAGCGGGTCAACACACGCTCGACGTTGCCGTCTACCAAGGGCTCATCGGCGTTGAACGCGATGGAGGCTACGGCCCCGGCGGTGTAGCGGCCGACGCCGGGGATCTCCATCCAGCCCTCAGCGGTGCTGGGGAAGCCGCGCTCGCTCAAGGCCTTCGCCGCGGCGTGGAGATTACGCGCCCGAGTGTAATAGCCGAGGCCGGACCAGGCCGAGAGCACGTCGTCGAGCTCCGCCTGGGCGAGATCGTTCACCGTCGGCCAACGCTCCAAGAAGCGCTGCCAGTACGGCAACATCGTCTCGATGCGGGTCTGCTGGGCCATGATCTCCGAGAGCCACACGGCGTAGGGATCAGGCCGCTCGCGCCACGGCAGAGGCCGCGCGTTCTCACGAAACCAGCTCAGCAGCGCGTCGGTGTTCATCGGCGCGGAGTAACATGCTCCGGCGATGTACGGCCCCCCGCCTGACCCACGACAGCTCACGCTCCTCTACACCTTCGGCGACGACTGGTGGAGGTATGCGATATGCCTCATGATCTGCCTCGGGTTCAGCGGGATCGCCACGATCCGCCGCGTCCCGGCGGAGCTGCGGCTTTTGACCTTCATCGTCGGCCAGGTCGTGCTGCTCACCGCGCCCTTCGCGGCGACGATGACCGAGGCCGTCTACGGGAGCTTCCCCACCATCGACAAGTCGGGCTCGCTCCTCTTTTACCTCGACGGGGTGCACCAGCGGGTGCTCCTGAGCCCCGCGAACGCGGTGAACGACCCCGCCGCCCGGCTCATCGGGGCCCACGTCGGGCACCTCTGGCTCACGGCGCTCTTTGACGTCGTGCTGGAGCCCTTCGCGGCGTTCAACGCCCAGGCGATGTTTAACCTCTGCCTGGGCTGGTGGGCCGCGGCGCTCTGGGCTCGGGCGCTGGGGGCGTCGTGGACGGCGGCGGCGCTCTTGGGCGCGCCCTTCGGCATGGGGCTCCACGTCTTTCGGGATCTCAACTGGTACACCATCGAGAAGTCCGCCGTGGGCTGGCTCGCGCTCTACGCCTGGGCGGCGCTGCAGGCGGCGCGGCGTGGGGGCTGGGCGTGGGTGGTGGCGGCCTCGGCGCTCTTTGGGACCTCGGCGTTTATGAACTGGTACTGGGCGATGGTTGAGGCCGCCGGGCTCGGGGCGGTCACCTTGGCCTGCGGGATCCGCGCGCCGCGGGCTGAGGTCACCCGGCGCCTCGTGCTGGTCGGCCTGGGCTCTATCGTGGCCGCCGCGCCCCTCGTCGTGCTGCAGCTCGCGCTGCTCCGCGGGCCCCAGACCCTCGGGGATCCCGAACGTTTCCTCGTCGAGCGCGCCGCCCTAGACAGCGTCTCGCTCTGGCCGCCCCTGTGGAACCGCCTGGAGCTGACCCGCGCCCTGAGCCTGCCCGTCGTCTTGCTCGCGGCCTGGGCCGCCCGGTCCCGGCGCGACGGCGAGACCTGGGCGCTCATCACCCTCGCCGCCGCGCTCTTCGCCTTGAGCTTAGGGCCAGCCCTGCTCCCCGGCGTGCCGAACCCCGTCTACTTCGCCGCCCGGGCCGTCGTGCCCGGCTTCTGGCGCGTCGCGAAGCCCGAGGTGTTCTTTGAGGGCGTCTACCTCGCGCTCATCGGCCTCGCCGCCATCGCCTGCCGGGGGCGGGACGCGCCGCGCTGGCTCTACCCGATCTGGGCGCTGGGCTGGCTCTTGATCGTGCGCACACACCCGGTCTTTCCTGGATTCTCCGCGCCGATCGAGCAGCGCCTCGCCCCAGACTGGGCCGAGCACATCCCGGGGCTCACCGGAGATCCGCCGAAGACGCCGTGATCCCGGCTGCGGGTGTAAGCTTGCCGGGCCGCGCCCGTTTGGGCAGCCCGAGCAGGGCGACGCGACGCGAGAGGTGTGGATGACACGGACGAAGAAGGTGCTGGGCGGGATGGCCTTCCTGATGGGCCTCTGCGCCTTGGGCTGCCTGGGATCGGTGGTCTGCCTCCCGGCCTACCTTGAGCACGGGATGCTCGTGAACACCTGCCCCGATGGGGAGGTTCGAGGCGCGCTCTCGGTGAACACCTACGGCCTTGAGCGCGGGCGCGTCGGCTCCGTCGAGGTGGACCTCAACGGCATCTACCTCGACAAGTACGGCAACACCCACGAGGCCGGGGTCGGGCGCGGCGACGTGAGCCTCGTCCTGAGCCGCGACGGCCGCGAGACCCCCCTTGACTGCGAGTGGGACGACCCCTGGCGCGGCCGCTACAGCTGCCCCCTTGAGCTCCCCGAGGACCTCACCGACGGCGACTACCTCCTGCGGGTGAGCGTCGATGGCCCCCTCGTCGATGACCCCAGCGTCGAGGTGAAGCTGCCGCTCTACGCCCCGGCCATGGCCCAGGTGATGACGGACCGGCCGCTCTATGAGCCCGGCGACACCCTGCTCTTCCGGGCGATCACCTTGCGCCGCAACGACCTGGCCCCGGCCGACGACCGCCCCGGCGAGTGGCACGTCATCGACCCCAACGGCGAGCAGCTCCTGCGGGAGCGCAGCAAAGGTGGGCCCTGGGGCATCACCGAGTCGAGCTTCCCCCTGAGTGACGACGCGACGCCGGGCCTGTGGACCATACGCTGGGTCTCCGGCGCGGTCACCACCGACACGGTGGTGCGCGTCGAGCCCTTCACCCTGCCGCGCTACACCGTTGAGGCGAGCCCCAACCGCACCTGGCACAAGGCCGGGGACACCCTGAGCTTCGCGGGCGTGGCCCGGTACACCTCCGGGGCCCCCGTCGCGAACGCAGAGGTCAAGGTGACGGTCTCTGGCGACGGGGACTGGCCGCCGCCGACGGAGTGGCTTGAGGCGCGTGAGCTTAAGACCGACGCTTCAGGGCGCTTCACCCTGAGCTTCGGTGAGGTGCCCGCGGACCTCATCGGCCAGGCGAGCCTGCGGGTGCTCGCGGTCGTGACCGACAGCGCCGGGGACGTGCAGCGGGGCCAGGCCGCCGCGACGCTCTCGAAGGATCCCGTGCTCGTAGACGCCGTCACCGAGCTGGGCGACGGCCTGGCCCCGGACTTCAACAACCGCGTCTACTTACGCCTCACGAGCCCCGACGGGGCGCCTCTGGCCAACCGCCAGGTCACGGTGACGAACGCCTGGGCCGCGGTGAAAGAGCCCAAGACCTCGTCCACCGACGCCGACGGCGTCTTGGCGATGCAGCTCGACCCGGGCCAACCCGTGAGCCTCGTCACGCCGCCGCCGCCTTACCGGCCACAGCCCCGGGCGGTGACCCAGGCCGTACGATTTGCGGGCGGGAACGAGCACTTCGACGGCCGCGAGCTGAGCTACGAGGAGCGTGTGGCCCTGGAGTCCGTCGCCCGGCGCGCCCAAGAGTGCGGCGTCTGGGCGGCGGCCGGGCCCCAACGCGCCCAGGTCGTGCTGGAGCTCTCCGGCGACCGCCTCGTGCGCGCGACGAGCGACGGATCGGGCCTCGGCGACTGCGTCCGCGGCAAGCTCGGCGCCCTTCCCGGCGACGGCGAACGTATGCTGAGCGTCAACTTCACCGCCGCCAACCCCGAGATCCCCGCGCTTAGCGCCTCGCTGGAGGACGTCATCGGCGGCGTCGCGCGGCTCATCGAGCCGAGCCTCTCCCCCCGGATCCCGCTGGCGAACCTCTGCCTCCTGCGCTCCGCCGCCGAGGGCCAGTCCTCCCGGCAACTCGTCTTGACCGCCCGGGCCGGCTCCACCGAGCTGAGCCAGCGCTGGGTGGACAGCGACGCCGGGACAAGCTGGGCGGAGGCGGCCTGCGTGGCCCAGGCCATCGGCACGCCCCGGCTCTCCGCCCCGGCGACCTCGGACGGCGTGGCGCTCGTCACCTTCGACTTGAGCCAGCCCGCCTCGGCCCGGGGCGCGCGCCCTCAGGCGACGGTCAGCGACGGCTTTGAGCTCACCGTTGACGTCGAGGGCGTCGGCGGCACCCGCTGGCGGTCCGCGCCGGGCGCCGTGCCGACCCTGCGGCTCCGGCCCTCGGCGGTGCTGCTGAGCCCCGGCGACGAGCTGGAGCTCGAGGTGCTGCGCGGCCCGGACTACAGCGGCGACCTCCCCGACACCCTGACGATTCAGCAAGGCACGCAGTTCTCGATGACCTGCGCCCGGCACCGCAAGGCGCTCAAGCTGCTGAGCAAAGAGGACCGCGCCCGCTGCCCGGAGCCCAAGGACGACAACCGGGTGCGCTTCACCTTGCCCAAGGACCGCGACGGCTTCTTCACCGCGGAGTGGGGCGGCGCGCGGACCATGGTGTACGCCCGGCCGGCCTCGACCTTGAGCCTCACGATGACCACGGACAAGCCCGTGTACCGGCCCGGGGAGCGCGGCGAGCTGCGCCTCAAGGCCTCGTCCCAGGCCGTCGTGAGCGTCGCCGGGGTGGACTCGACCTTGGGCACCTTGGCGCCGCTCGTGGCCCCGAACGCGCTCAACGCGGCGCTGCAGAAGGTCCACAGCGATCAGCCCGCCTTCGGCCTCTTCGACGCCTTGGCGCTGACGTCCGGCGGCGTGCGCGGCGAGGCGGCGGCGATGGCGACGATCTTGCGGGTGAGCAGAGTGGACCTCATCGACCCGCTCTCGCCCCCGGTGAGCGCGTCGGCGAGCTGGCGCGCCCCTGTGGATGAGGAGCTGCTCGACGTCTTCTACTCCGTGCTCGCCGACGCCCGGGCCGCCGTGCGCGCCTGGGAGCGCGCCGCGAAGCCCGACGAGCTGCTCACCCACGCCCGCGCCAAGGAGCTCTGGGACAGCACCCTCGACGCCCGGGAGGCCGCCGGCCGCCCGGTGAACGACCCCTACGGCCGCCGCCTGGTGCTCCACCAGCTCAACGAAGACCTCCTGGCGAAGACCCAGCCGAACCTGCTCGTCCGCGACGCCGCGCGGCTCCCCGAAGACAACGAGCCCTGGGCCGCCTGGGTCCAGGACGAGGACAACCAATGACCGCCCGTCTCTACGCCACCTCCTTGGTCCCGCTGTTGGCGCTCTCCTGCGGCCAGATGGACGCTGAGCCGTCGATGGCGCCTCCTGCCGAGCAGCAGGCGAAGAAGAGCATGGACGAGGACCGGGCAGGCGGCGGCGCCCCCGCTGAGCCCGCCGGGAACTTCGCGCGGAGCGAGATGGCCCCGGCCGCGCCGAAGCCGGGCGGAATGGCCATGGAGGAGGCCGAGGGCGGCATCGCCCCCGCCGCCGAGGCTCCCGCGGATGTCGCGGAGCGGGACCAAGCCCAAGGCGGCGAGGACGCCCCAGCCACCCGAGCGTGGTTCCCCGAGACCTTCTTGTGGCGTCCCCTCGTCATCACCGATGAGTCCGGCCAGGCCTCGGTGAGCTTCACCGTGCCCGACACCTTGACCACCTGGCGGGTGCTGGGCCTCGCGGCGAGCCGCGACGGGGCGCAGGCCGGTTCCGTCACGAGCTTCTTGAGCACCCTGCCGGTCTACGTCGATCCCGTCGTGCCTGAGAAGCTCCGCCTCGGCGACCGGGTGACCTTGCCCGTGCAGGTCGTCAACACGACCGATTCGAGCGTCTCCGGGCTGCTCACCGTCGAGGGCGTCGGCCTCACCGCTAGCGGCGCCGGTCAGGTCACCGTCGGGCCCGGCGGCGCCCTGGTCGAGCGTGTGACCGCCGTGGCCGCGCAGCCTGGGCCGGGCCGCCTCGCCGTGCGTTTCGCCTCGGCGGACGCCGCGGTGAAGGAGCTCGTGATTGAGCCCACCGGCCGCCCCGACGCCCAGTCCCGCGGCGGGCTCCTCGTCGGCGCGGCGTCGATGGACCTCGCGACCCCGGCGAACACCGAGCACGCCGAGCTGCGCGTCACCCTGCACCCCGGCCCCTTGGGCCTGCTCCGCGCTGAGCTTGACCGCACCGCCGGGGCCAGCGCGTATGACGCGCCGTTCACCTTCGCCTTGGGCGTAGACGGCGCCGCGACGCTCACCGCCTTGGGCGCGCCCCCAGACGAGGCGGCGACGGCGTCTCTGCGCGCCGCGCGGATCCGCGGCTACCAGAGCCTCGTGCGGCAGCTCCGTGAGGTCGGCCCCGACCAGGCCCTCGCGATCGCGGCGATCTCCCGGGCCCCCGAAGACGACGAGCTGGCGACGCGCCTCGCCGAGCTGAGCCGCCAGCGCCTCGCCGAGGCCCAGCGCCCGGACGGGACCTGGACCGTGCCCCAAGGCTCGACGGTGCAGCGGCTCCTCGTCACCACCTCGGCCTGCGCCTGGGCCGTTGACGACGCGGGCAGCCGGGTGCTCGCCGCGGGCGCCGTGGAGCGCCTCTACGACGTGGCCTTCGCCCCGGAGGTCGCCGACGCCTACACCGCGGCCTGGGTGCTGCGCGCGGGCCTCACCGACGCCGCCACCGCCGAGGCCCTGCGCGGCGTCGTGAAGGACGCCGTCTCGATCGGCGGCGACGGCCTCGCCCAGGTGAACCTGCCCGCGGGGGTCGTCGGCCCCGACGGGCGCCCGCCTCAGGCCGCTGAGGTCTTGGCGCTCGCCGCCTTGGCCCTGGAGGGTGACGAGCGCCCTGCCCTGCTCGCCGCGTTGATGTCCGCCTGGGCGCCTGGCCGGGGCTTCGGCGGCCCGGCGGCCTCGGTGGCGGCCTTAGACGCCCTCAAGCTCGCGAGCGTCGGCACCAAACCCGAGTCTATGGCCGTCGTGCTCAAGATCGACGGCGTAGAGGTCACCCGGCACACCCTGCGCGCTGAGGCCGTCGGTGAGGTCGTGATGCTCCGCGCCACGGCGCCGAAGGTGGGTGAGCACCACTACGAGCTCGTCGCGGACGGCGCCTGGCCGGGGCTCGCGTACCGCGTGGACCTCACCGCCTGGACCCCCTGGACCGGCGAGGCCGGGCGCTCCGGGCTCAAGGTGATCGTCGGCCATGATGAGCTGCTCGTCGGCGATCCGGCGCAGATCACCCTCACCGTGAGCGGCCCTGAAGGGGAGTCGCTGCTCGTCGAGCACCGCCCGCCGGTCGGGTTCCGTCTTGACGGGTCAAGTCTCTCCGGGGCTGAGCTCGTTCGTGTGGACGACGAGTCCATCGTCGCCCGGGTGCGCTTGGGCCCGAGCGGCCTCGCGACGGTGGGCGTGCTCGCGACGCCGACCTTGGCCGGGGTGCTCTCGACGGGGGCGACCTCAGTGAGCCTAGAGTCCAACCCCAACGTGATCGGCGTCACGCCGCCGACGCCTTGGACCATCGACTGAGCCGCGTCCACCCGTCGCGGCGGCGCCCGCCTGGGGATGCTACGCTTAGGCGTCGTCCCCGCCGGAGCCTTCGGAATGGTCTATTACCGCCCCGTTCACAACGAGGTTCAGCTCTTTGAGCTGGCCGCGAAGATGCGCCTGCCCGTGCTGCTCAAGGGCCCCACGGGCTGCGGAAAGACGCGGTTTGTGCGCTACATGGCCGAGCGCCTCAACCGGCCGCTCATCACCGTGGCCTGCCAAGAGGACCTCAGCGCCGCGGATCTCACAGGGCGTTTCACCTTGGAGGGCGGCTCGACGGTGTGGCGAGACGGCCCGCTCACGACGGCCTTGCGCCAAGGCGCGATCTGCTACCTGGACGAGGTCGTCGAGGCCCGGCCTGACGTGCTGACCGTGCTGCACCCGCTCACCGACGATCGCCGCTCTTTGCCCCTGGAGCGGCTCGGCGAGGAGCTGCACGCCAAGGACGGCTTCTTGGTCGTGATCTCCTACAACCCCGGCTACCAGTCGGTGACGAAGGAGCTCAAGGAGAGCACCCGCCAGCGCTTCGTGAGCCTCCGCTTCGACTACCCGCCTGAGGCTGTCGAGGCCGAGATCGTCGCCGCCGAGTCCGGCTGCGCCCCCGACGTCGCCCGGCGCCTCGTGAGCCTCGGCCGCGCCTCCCGAAACCTCCGCGCCCACGGCCTCGCTGAAGGCGCCTCGACGCGCCTCATGGTCTACGCCGCGCGCCTCGTCGCAGGGGGCCTCTCCTTGCCTGAGGCCTGCGAGAGCACCCTGGTCGGCTCCTTGACCGACGACCCGGAGATGTCCAAGGCCCTGCGTGAGCTGATCCGCTCCGTGCTGGGTTAGGCGGGGCCGCGCGTGGGAGCCCCGACCTGGCCGCCGACGCCGGAGGAGGCCCACCGCCTCACGATGGAGGAGTACGGGCTCTCCGAGGCGGAGCTGGGCTTCGCCCCGGCGGAGGACGCCGAGGCCGAGCGCGCGCTCTTGAGCGCCTTGCTCTTCGCCCGCCCGGTTCGGGTCTTGAGCCACAGCGGCAAGCAGGTCGGCACCACCCTCGCCGAGCTGCAGCGCCGCCTGGGCGCCTGGCTCCGCCTCGTGAGCGGCTTCGACGTGAAGCTCGCCGCGTCCGACCCGCCCTCCACCGACGGCACGACGCTCTACCTGCCCATCGCCGTGCCCGCCCCGGCTGAGCCCGAGCTCGACGAGCGCCTCTACCGCGCCATGGGGCTGATGCAGCTCGGCCTCTTGCAGCTCGGGTTCTTGGAGCGCCGGGAGGTGCTCGCCGAGATCTACCGGGACTGGGTGCTGCGCTCGATCTACCACCTGCTCGCCGCCCGGGTCGTGCTGCGCCACTGGTCCACCCGTTACCCCGGCGTCGCGAAGGACCTCCTCAAGATCCCCCTCGTCGAGAAGGCCGGTGAGCTGCGGGTGAACGTCACCCCTGTCCCCCGGGACGGCCTGCCCGACGTGTTCATCCCGCTCTACTCGGGCCTGACGGTCAACCTCAACTGGCCCAAGCAGCCGCCCGGCGGCGCGGAGACGGCGGCGGCGGTGGCGGCGGTGGACAGCGCCCCATCGATTGAGGCCGCGAAGCTCGTCGTCTTGGGCCGAGCGCGCTCGTTGCGGCAGACCTTCGCCCGGCTGCGGGTGGGCGCGCCGCCGATCCCCTGGTGGATCGGCGTCATCCGCCCGGAGTGGATCCTCGCCGACCTCAGCCGTGACCTCGCCTATGAGCAGGCCTGGATGAAGGGCACGAGCCGCACGATGGAGCTGCTCAACGAGGCGATGGCGCGGAACGCCAAACGTATCCCCACCCCGACGCTGCCCGGCGCCGAGCGCCCCAAGGGCCTGCGAGAGCGCCTCAAGGAGCGGATCCTCGGCGGCCCGCCCTCGCCGGAGCTGGCGAAGATGCCCGCTTATGGTGTGGCCCGAGACGAGGCCCAGGCGAAGGCCGCCGCCGCCGCGAGCGCCGCCGAGGCCCCAGCGAGCCTGGCCCGGCCCGAAGACGACGGCGGCGTGGCCTATGACGAGTGGGATCACCAGGCCGGGGTCTACAAGGTGAACCACACCCGGGTCTTCACCCCGGAGGCCCCGGCGGGGGCGCTGTCGTCCTACCAGAAGGTCGTCACGGCGAACGCCCAGGCCATTGCCCGGATCCGCCGCCGCTTTGAGGCCCTGCGGGTGGAGGAGCGCTGGCAGGGCGGCCTGCAGGACGGGCCAGAGATCGATCTCGACCGCGCGCTCATCGCCTACGCCGACCTCGTCGCGGGGCAGCAGCCCAAGGAGGACTTCTACCGGCGCTTCGTGCGGCAGCGCCGGGATCTGTGCGTGATGACCCTCGTAGACCTCACGGGCTCGACCCAAGGGCAGGTGCTCCACATGGAGCAGGAGGCCGTGATCCTCTTCGCCGAGGGCCTGCGGGTCTTGGGCCTTCCCCACAGCTTCTACGGGTTCAACTCCGAGGCGCCGGATCGCTGCAACCTCTGGCGGCTCAAGGGGTTTGAGGACAGCTACGACGAGCGCACCCTGCGCCGCTTGGGGAGCCTACGCGCGGGCGGCGCCACACGAATGGGCGCCTTCTTGCGGCACGCCGGGGCGCTCTTGGCGCGGCGGGCTGAAGGGCGGCGGGTGCTCATCCTGCTCAGCGACGGCAAGCCGGAGGATCGGGGGGAGTACCGCGGCCGCTACGGCGTGCTCGACGCGGCCATGGCGGTGCGGGAGCTCGCCCGAGACAACGTGCAGGTGCACACCATCAGCCTCCGCCGGAGCGAAGGGGACGACGCCTGGCTCGGCGAGATCTTCGGGCCGGGCCGCACCCTGTCGCTGCAGAGCGTCGAGCTCCTCCCCGAGCGCCTGCCCGAGCTGTTTAGAGGCCTCATCAAGTAGGGCCTTGACGCGCCCATTCACGGTGGCAGGCACGACGCGCCGGGTCAAGCGCGCTCTTGTCCTCAAAGGGCCAAGTTCTGTCCGCCCCACGCGGCGACCGCGCCGAGCCGCGCCGGGCGCGCCGCGGGCGGGATATGATGAGATCCTTCCGCCGCCGCTCCGCCGCCAATCGGCTACAAGGCTCCGCGCCTCCTCGTCCCCGACGCCCCTCCGCTGTCCGCCCCTCCCCTCGCGCCTCTCTCGTCTCTTCCCCCTCACCCTCCACCCCACGACGCCGTTATGGGCTCACTGACGCTGTTGCTTGGCCGCACCCGCTGGCGTCGCCGTGAGGCGCTGCCCGTCGGGGTCTTACACGCCGACGCCGTGAGCGGTGTCGGCCGCCCCGCGGCGCTGTTCCTCACCGACGCGCCTCTCGGCGAGCGCGCGCTTGAGCGGGAGCAGCTCGAGGCCCAGGCCGATCGGTTCACCTTTGAGCCCCAGCTCAAGGTCTACACGGCGCTCTTGGAGGAGCTGGCCACCCGGCATGGCGGCGGCCGCGCCATCCTCCCCGACCGCAGCCTCGCCTTGATCGCCCAGCGGGTCGTCGAGCAGTCGCCCCAGCGTTTCCCTTGGATGCGCCAGATGGGCGCGACGCCCGCCCTGGGCCAGGCCCTCGCTCAGCTCCACCAGGCGGCCTTGGAGTCCGACCGCGACCCCATCGCCGGGGCCCCCCACGAGGACGAGCTCCGCGAGGCGATGTCCGCCATCGACCGCGCCGTGGAGCGTGTCCCCGGGCACCGCACCCGCGCCCGGGCCTTCCGTGAGCTGCTCTCCGTCGTCGAGCGCCCCCCCGCCGCGCTGCGGGACTGGCTGCGCGCCCAGCGCACCGTCGTCGTCTCCGACCTCCTCCAGCCCACCGCGCTCCGGCGCAACCTGCTCATCGCCTTGTCCCGGGCCTGGGTGAAGGAGGGCTGCGAGGTCATCATCACCTTCGAGATCGGCGTCGATCTCGCCGGGCAGGCCGCGGCGCGCTTCTTTGACTACGAGGATCTCGACGGCGAGGCCTGGTCGCTCAAGGCCTTCGCCGCGACGCGGCGCCTGCGTAAGGAGCTCTTTGACGCCTTGGTCGGCGAAGGAGACGCGCGGGTCGTCGTCGCGGGGCCCGACGGCCTCGTCGAGGTGGAGCCCGGCGTCGATTACCCCGGCGAGTCCGACCCCGACCTCACCGATCTCATGTTCCGCGACGCCCCGCTGCAGGTGGAGGGTGACCCCTACGCCTTCGCCCGGGCCCAGCTCGGCGACGGCCGGGTGCGCCTCGCCCGCCTGGCCGACCCCGACGCCGAGCTGCGCTTCATCGCCCGAGAGGTGAAGGACGCGCTCCTCGCCGGGACCCGCCCCAAGGACTGCGTCGTCGCCTTGGCCGACCTCTCCGCCCGGGCCGACCGCCTGCGCGCCGTGTTCAACGACCACGGCCTGCCCTTCGCGCTGTCGTCTGGGCAGCCCCTCGGCTCAAGCCCCGTCGCCCGGCTCGTCCTGCGCATCGCCCGCCTCGCGCTCCGCGACTTCCCCGCCGAGGACCTCCTCGACGTGCTGCGCTCCGAGCTCGTGCGGCCCTCGCCCCCGCTCCGCCCGGCGCAGATGGCCGAGTGGTGCCGGGCCGCCGGTGTGCGCGGAGGTGACCCCGCCACCTGGGAGGCGCCGCTCCGGGCCTGGCTCGGCCTGCGCTACAAGGGGGACGACCTCGACGCCAAGGTGAAGAACCTCCCGCGGAGCCTCGACCTCCTCAGCCAGATCACCGGGTGGATGGAGCCTTTGGCCCAGCCCGCCACCGCCGAGGAGTACCGTGATCGCCTGCTCTTCGTCACCGACAAGCTGCGGCTCTCCCAGCGTGTCGGCGCCTGTGAGGAGGATCCCGAGGTCGCCCGGGCGAACCTCCAGGCCTGGGGCGCGACCTTACGGCAGCTCGACGGCATGGTGCAGGACCTCCGGGTCGTCACCGCCGATCGTTGGCCGGCGATGGAGCTCTACAAGCAGCTTGAGGCCGCGATCCAAGACGGCGCGTGGCAGCCAAGCCAGGCCGGGGCCACCCGGGTGCAGGTGATGTCCGCCGCCGAGCTGCGTGGGCTCACGCCCAAGCGCCTGTGGCTCGGGGGCCTCGTGCGCAGCGCCTTCCCGCCGCCGCCGGGGGTGCCGTTCTTGGTGCCCCGGAAGAACCTCCGGGACGCCCAGCCCGTCGATCCTGTCGCCGAGGCCCGCTACCTGTTCTGCTCCTTGCTGCGCAACACCCTGCGGGGCCCTGAGCCTGACCGCTTGACGCTCTCTTGGGCCGCCGCTGAGGACGGAAAGACCCTCGCGCCCTCGCCGATCGTCGAGGAGCTGCTCTCCGTCCCCCTCAACCTCCCCGCCGAGGCCGAGGCCCGCAGCTTCGGGCGTTATGCCGTCGATGACATCGACCTCGACGGCGTCCCGCCCCGCTCCCGCTCCGACGCGCTCCGCGCCGCCGCCGATGAGCCCGCCTGGCGCGCGCTCTTGCCCGCCGCCGATCTCACCCTCGCCGATCTCCACGACGAGGTGGTCGCCGACCGCGCCGCCGAGGCCCCCTTCGGCGCCCGGGACGGCCTGCTCTCTACGGCGCCCGCGCCCCCGGAGGAGATCGCCGTCACCGCGCTCGAGTCCTACCTGCGCTGCCCGGCGCGGTACTGGTTCAGCGCCGTCTTGCACCTCGGCCCCCCTGAGGAGTGGAACGCCGAGGTCGCCGCCACCCGCCGAGGGACCGCGCTGCACGAGGTGCTAGAGAGCTTCTTTAAGCGCCGCGGGCTGGCCCCGGTGCGCCCAGGTGAGCCCGAGGAGCGCGTAGCCAAGGAGCTCTACGACGCCGCGACCGAGGTGTTTGACCGCGTGGAGGCCGAGGGCAACTTCGACCGTGAGCTGTTCCGCTGGCAGCGCGCCCGCTGGGTCGCCGGGCTCATCGACGACGAGCCCAAGGGTGTGCTCGCCTGCTGGCTCGCCCGTGAACAAGAGAACGGCCTCGACGCCGAGCCTATGGCCGTCGAGCACGAGTTCCGCGGCCTGCAGGTCGGCCCGCTCTCGGTGCGCGGCAAGATCGACCGTGTCGATCGGGTGCCCGGCGGGCTCCTGCTCACCGACTACAAGACCGGGAAGGTGCAGAACGCCAAACGCCTGGAGCGCGGCTTGCTCATCCAGCCCGTGCTCTACGCCGAGGCCCTCACCCAGGCGAACCCCGGCCAGCCCGTGGCGGCCTGTTATTACGAGATGAAGGCCCCCAAAGAGATGGGTCGGGTCGGCTGGTCCGGCGACGGTGAGCTCGTCAAGAAGCTCGCGGGCCCCCGGGTTCAGCCCGCCATCTTTGACCACACCCGAGGCCGGGCCTACCTCGACCACGCCGCCCGGGCCGCCGAGCGCCTCAGCCGGGGTCGTTTCCACCCCACCCTCGCCGGGGACCGCGACGCCGACTGTGAACATTGTGACTTCTCTCGGGTGTGCCGGGTCTCCCATGAGCGCTCGGAGCGCCTGCGGCCCCACGCCGAGGGTTTGGATCTCCAGGCCCCCCTGCGGGACGACGGCCCGTGAGCATGACGAGGTTTGATCATGCAGCTTGATCTGCGCGGGCCGAGGGTCCGGTTAGACGTCGCCGATCCCGCGCTGAAGCTCACCGAGGCCCAGCGCGCGGCGATGCAGACCGACCGCGAGATCCTCGTGAGCGCGGGCGCGGGCGCGGGCAAGACCCACACCCTCGCCTTACGATACGTCGCCTTGTTGCTGGAGATCGCTGAGGAGGCCGTCTCCCGCGAAGGCGTGCCGCGCCCCGACATCGAGTCTGTGCTGGTCTTGACCTTCACCGAGAAGGCCGCTGAAGAGATGTCGGAGCGCTGTTACCAGCGGCTCTTGGGCCTCTCCTCCGCGCTCCGCCGAGCCCAGGACGAGCTCACCGCGCGCCACGGCGACCTGCGCGCACGGCGCCTCATCGCCGCGGTGGACCACCTCGTCGACACCTTCAACCTCGCCCGCATCTCCACCTTTCACGCCTTCTGCGGGCGGCTGTTGCGGGAGTTCCCCGCGGAGACCCGCACAGACCCGGGCTTTGAGGTGCTGGAGCCGTCTCAGGCCGAGCGCCTGCGCGCCGACGCCGCCGAGCGCGCCCTGGCGGAGCTCGCCAAGACCCAGTCCCCGGACTTTCCGCTGCTCCTCGACGCCTTCGGCAGCCGCCGCCAGGTGCTCGCCGCCTTAGACGCGGCCTTGTCCGAGCGTGGGGCCCTCGCCGAGCGCCTCACGGAGCACGCCGCAGGGCGGGTGACCGTCGATGATCTGGTGCGCCGCGCCGCGATGCGCCCGGAGACGGTCAAGGCCTTCCTGAACAACGAGGCCCTCCCCGTGCTGGAGCGTGTGGCCTCGGTGCTCTCGTGGGTGACGCGGGAGGGCTTCTGGGCCCACGACGAGCTCAAGCCGCTCATCGAAGCGCTGCAGCGCCTCCCCGACGATCCGCTCCGACTGTACGAGCTCTACCAGCGCTCCTTGCTCGTCATGCTGCGGACGAGCGACGGCTCGCTCAAGGTGAAGGGCTTCACCACCTGGACGGACATCGACAAGGCCGACGCCTGGCCACGAAAGGAGCTCTTTAAGGCCGCCAAAGAAGAGCTCGGCGCCTTGGCCGCCACCTTAGGCGACTGGCCCGAGCGTTATCGAAAGGCCCGTCGTCTGCCCGTGCGCGCTGACGGCACGCTCCTCGACGTGCTCCGCGCCTTGGGCCGCCTGTTCTTGGCCGCCCAGGAGCACCTGCAGGAGTCCCTGCTCGACCGCGGCGCCTTGGACTTCTCCGAGCTGCAGGCCCGGGCCGCGCGCACCATCGCCGAGAAGCCCGCCTTGGTGGAGCAGCTTCAGCGCCGCTTCCGTTACCTCATGGTCGATGAGTTCCAGGACACCGACGAGGTGCAGTGGGGCATCGTGCGGGCCATCGGCCGCCCGGGCGGGGCGCCGAGCGACCGCATCTTTCTGGTCGGTGACGCCAAGCAGGCCATCTACGGCTTCCGCGGCAGCGACGTGACCGTGTTTCGTGGCGCCGAGTCTGAGCTGGGCATCAAGGCCCTGGAGTTCCCCGAGAACTTCCGCAGCGCGCCGGAGCTCATCGAGTGGTTCAACGACCTGTTCACCCAGGTCTTGGGGCCGACGGGGCGCCCGGGCCCGGCGTATGAGGCCCGCTACAGCCCCCTGCGCGCGGCCGGTCCCGAACGAGACGGCACGGTGCGGATCGTGCTGCATGGCGAGAAGGCCGGCGCGCAGTCCGCTCGCGCCGAGGCCGAGGCCGCCGCGTCCCTGCTCGCCGCGGAGATCCTCCCCGATCGTGGCGTCTACAAGGGCCTCGACGCGCTAAACCGGGCGCTCCACCCCACGCCGCCCATCGCCGTGCTGCTGCGCAGCCGCACCCACCTGCTCGTCTGGGAGGAGGCCCTGCGCCGCCGCGGCGTGGCCTTCGTCGTCGCGGGCGGCGTCGGCTTCTGGTCTCGTCCCGAGGTGGTGGACCTCGTCAACGCCCTTGACGCCTTGGCGAACAACGACCGTCTGTCCTTGGTGGGGCTCCTGCGCTCGCCGCTCATGGGGCTCACGGATCAAGACATCCAAGACCTCTACGCCCAGGTGCTCCTCGACCGCTTCGCCACCCGGGAGCTCCCGCCGGGGCTCCACGAGCGGGTCTACGGCGCCCAGGCCCGCCTGCGCCGCCTCGCCCAGCTCCGTTACCGCGTGCCCGCGGCCTCGCTCATCGAGGCCCTGGTCTCGGGCTGCGCGGCCTGGCACCTCTACCAGCGTGAGGACAGCTCGGGCCAGGCCGAGGCCAACGTGCGGCGTCTCATCTCTAAGGTGAACGCCCTGCACGAGCACGGCGGCGGCGGCGTCGAGGAGATCGCCCGGCTGCTCGTGCGGCAGGTCGAGCAGGCCCAGCGGGAGAGCGAGGCGAGCCTCACCCCGGCGGCGGCGCGGGTGGTGCTCATGACCGTACACGCCTCGAAGGGGCTCGAGTTCCCCGTGGTGATCGTGCCGGGTCTGGGCGAAAAATCCCCACCCAACACAGATCCCCTCATCGCCCGGCGCCTCGACGGCCGCTGGAGCATCGCCTGTAAGGTGCACGACCCCGAGTCCACCATCCAAGAGAAGGTCGATCCCGGCCTGTACGGCGAGCTGAGCCAGCGCCGCGGTGAGGAGGAGCTCGCCGAGCACAAGCGCCTGCTCTACGTCGCCGTCACCCGGGCCCGGCGGCACCTCGTGCTGCTCGGCGCGCCCACGGCCAAAGAGAGCGGCGCCGAGCCCCGCACCTGGATGGAGCTGCTGGAGCTTCACCACGGCAAGCCCCTGCTCACCGGCCCGCGCCTGACCGTGCTGGACTCTGGCGAGCTCGACGCCGCCGCCCAGGCCCCGGCCACGCCGAGCCCCCAGCCCGCGCCGCCGGGCCCCGACGCCCGCCGCGCCGTAGGCCCCGTGCCTGCCACCATCGAGGTCGAGATCTCCCCCTCCAGCCTCGATCTCTTCATGGAGTGCCCGGCGCGCTGGTACCGCCGCCACCTCTTGAGCGTTCATGAGCACGTCAACCGCCGCCAGGTGCGGGACGAGCAGCTCGCCGCCGCCCGCGGCGAGGTGATTCATGGGCTCTTGGAGGACGATCTCGCCCACGACCGCGCCCAGGCCCGCCGCCGCTGGGAGGCCCGGGCCCACGCTGAGGGCTGCGCCCCCGCCGAGGTCGAGGAGCTCCTCGCCCGGCTGTATGAGCACCTCGACCGCAGCGCCGCCGACCCCTGGTTACGCCGGGTGCTCGACGCGCCGGGCTTCGCCGAGCTGCCCTTCCGGGTGCCCTTCCACAACCTCGTGCTGCGCGGCAAGATCGACCGCCTCTGGCGCGACCCGGACTCCGGCCGCTGGTCTGTGCTGGATTACAAGTCCGAGGCCGTCACCGGCAGCCTCCGCGACGCCGCCGCGCGCCACGAGCGCCAGCTCCTCTCCTACGCCTGGGCCGCGAGCCGCGTCTTACGCTCCCAAGGGCTCCCCGAGGTTGAGGGCGCCCAGGTCTACTTCACCGAGCGCGCCGTGCCCGTGGAGCTCGGGCCCCTAGGCGCTGAGGCCCAGGCCGAGTTTGAGGGCCTGCTCGACCACATCAGCGACGTCGCCGCGATGAGCTGGAGCCAGGTCGAGCGCCTCGCCGTGAGCACGCCTCGGGCCTGCCGCGACTGCGGCTTCTTTAAGCGCGGCTGTCGGGGGTACGACCCCGAGGCTGAAGAGCGTGAGGACGACGAGGCCTCCGCCACCTGAACCCGCTCACGCGCCGGGCGGCGGCACCCAGCCGCCCAGGTCACGCTCAAGCACCTGGGCGACGGCGAAGCAGAGGTGGTCCTTGCCTTGGCCCGCGGCCACGGTCACCGCCGTCGGCAGGCCCGACGGGTCGAGGCCCAGAGGCACCGCTGTGCCGGGCAGCTCCAGGGTGTTGAGCAGCGCCGGATAGGCCACCTCGGCGCGCCCCAAGAGCACCGTGCGCGCGACGGGGTCGCCATGGCGGGGCGCGAGTCGGGTGTAGGGCGGCACGAGCAGCACGCCGTCGTCGCCTAGCCGGGCGTTGATCTCCGCCTGCAGCGCCCGTGACTCCGCCGCGCGCCGCGCCATAAACTCCGGGAAGAACCGCTTAAACAGCACCTCCCCGAGCCCGAGCAGGATCGCGCCGATGATGTGCTCCGAGCGCCCAAACGCCCAAGGCACGAGCTCAAGGGCCGCCCGGGCCGGGCTGTGGAAGCCCATACGCTCCATAAACAGCAGGGGGTTCGCCAAGAACAGGCGCGACACCCACATCTCGAAGGTGTGCCGGAGGCTCGGGTGCTCAAACACCTCCACCTTCGCCCCACGCGCCGCCAAGGCCGCCGCGGCCCGGCGCTGGGCCACCCGCACCGGCGAGGTCGGCCGCCAATAGCCGACCTTCTCGACGAGGAGCACCCGAAGCCCCGCGACGTCGACCTCCGCCGGGTCGCCGAGCACGGGGTTCTCTAATGTCGTCGGGTCCTGGGGATCATGGCCGTAGGTGAGCTTGAGCAGCGGGTAGAGGTCCTCGGCGCGGCGGCAGATGGGGCCGACGCCGAGCATCCGGGCGTCCGAGGGCACCCCCTCAAAGATGGGGTGCATACCCGTAGACGAGCTGAAGCCCCCGGAGGGCTTGTGGCCGAACACCCCGCAGAACGCGGCCGGGATCCGGATGGACCCGCCGACGTCGGAGCCTACGCCGAAGGGGCTGAGGCCCGCGCCGACGAGCGCGCCCTCGCCGCCGCTGCTCCCGCCGACGCCGCGCCGGGTGTCGTAGGGGTTCTTCGTGCGGCCATAGACCGTGTTCACCGTCTCGGTCCACATCGCCAGCTCAGGCACGTTGCTCACGCCGAGGGGAATGGCCCCGGCGGCGCGCAGCCGGGCCACGGCGAAGGCGTCCTTCGTCGCGCGGAGGTCCTTTCGTGCGGGGAGCCCCCCGGAGTAGGGCATGCCGGTGAGCTCAAAGGTCTCCTTCACGGTGCAAGGCACGCCCTGGAGGGGCCCGAGGCTCCCCGGCGTCGCGGCGTCGGCGGCCTCGGCCTCGGCGACGGCGGCCTCAAAACGATCGGCGACCATCGCGTTCAGCGCGGGGTTTCGTTCGCGGATGGCGTCGATGTGGGCGAGCACCAGCGCGCGTGAGCGGAGGGCCCCCTCGCGGTGCAGGGCGGCGAGCGCCGTCGCGGAGAGGCGAAACCAGCTCGGATCCACTTGGGCGCGCTCCATGCCTTGATCACTCCCGGGCGCCAGGTGGACGGCGCGACCACTGAGTATACTGCCCCAAGCCCAAGGAGGAGCAGGATGCCCCTTACCCTCGTGTTGCTGTTGCTGAGCGCTTGTGATGAGCCGACGCCCGCAGAGAGCGCCGCCCCGCCGCTCTGCGAGACCGGACTCGACGTCACCTGGGACGGCTGGGCCGCGGGCTTTATGCTGAGCCAATGCCAGCCTTGCCACGCAAGCGCGGCGCCGAACCGCTACGGCGCGCCGACCTCGATCACCTTCGACACCTTGGAGGAGTGCCGGGCCCAGGCTGGCGCCATTGAGGACGCCGTGCTCACCCGGGGGTCGATGCCCCCCGCCGGAGGGATCACCGAGGACGAGCGCGCGCTCCTCGCCCGCTGGCTGGAGTGTGGCCTGCCCTAAACTTTCTCGCCCTGGGCGCTGATTCGCCTTTCAGGAGCGGATGTCCGGCGTGTCCCTCAAGCACGGCGCTATCATGTGCTCGCGCCAAGCCGTCTGGAGGCACCATGATCTTCGTGTGGATGTTCGCCTGTCAGCCCGAGCCGACAGAGGTGACCGAGCCTGAGCTCACGCCGTCGCCCTACATCGTCGAGGAGGACGATCCTCCGGTGCCTGCCCTCACGAACGAGCAGGTCGGGGACGCCATCGGGGACGCCGTGAACCGGCTCTTCGAGTTCAACGCCGCCCCGGTCGTGCGCGCGTACAAGGCCGCCGCCGACACCACCGACGCGGCCTGCCCCGACTACTACAACGACGGCACGAACACCTACTGGTACGACTACTGCTGGACCGAGTCCGGCACCTACTACGCGGGCTACGGCTTCTTGTACGAGTACCAGAACCTCGACGGCGGCGACGGCTACCTCTACAACGGCGACTACTTCTACCTCGTCGCCGACGTCACCAACGCCGCGGGCCACACCTTCTCCGGCAGCGGCGCGGCCTACGACGTGGTGCTGACCCACGAGGGCAGCGACACCAGCGCCCCGCACACGGTCTCTTACAGCGTCATCCAGGGCGTCTTCGCCTATGACGGCCCCGAGGTCGCGGGCACCTGGATGACCGAAGGGGTCACCCCAGACCTCACCCTGTCTGTGTACGATGTGCCCGAGGCCACCTCGCCCTACTACTTCGGCCAGTACCTCACCATTCAGGGCGGCGTGAGCGGCCTCGGCGGCGACCTGGGCACGGTCATCTTCGACGGCGCGATCATCTTCTCGGAGATGATGGGCTCCACCTGCACCCTGGAGCCCTCGGGCACCATCTCCGCCCGGGACAACGCGGGCCAGTGGTACGACGTGCTCTTCGACGGCCCCACGGAGTACGGCGAGGCCGTTGACGCCGACCTCTGCGACGGCTGCGGCCAGGTCTGGTACCGCGGCGAGCCTCTGGGTGAGGCCTGCGTCGACTTCTCGCACCTCCTCGACTGGAGCGGCCGCCCATGGTGACCCTCTTCACGATCCTCATGGCCTGCGGCGCCGCCCCTGAGGAGCTCACCGACGATTCCTTGCCGGAGATGGCGCCCAGCGCGCTGCTCACGCGCATGAGCCTCGACCTGCGCGGCCGCCGCCCGAGCCCGGATGAGCTCGCCCGGGTCGAGGCCGACCCCGCCGCATTAGACGCGCTGCTCGACGAGATGATGGCCGATCCCGCCTTCGGCGGGCAGGTCCGCGCCCTCTTCTCCGAGATCTATCGCACACAGACGGAGTCCTACTACGTCTCGGCGAACTCCTACGGCATCACCGACAGCGCGGCGTTCTTGGCCGCGGTGGGCGACGAGCCCCTGCGTATCCTCTCCACCGTCGCTGAGGAGGACCTGCCCTGGACCACCTTGGTCACCGCCGACTGGACCATGGCGAACGAGGTCTTGGCCCAGGCCTGGCCCCTGGACTACTCCGGCGAGGGCTGGCAGAAGGCCCAGTACAACGACGGGCGCCCGGCGGCGGGCATCCTGAGCACAAACGCGATGTGGTGGCGGTATGTGAGCACCGACTTCAACGCCAACCGCGCCCGCGCCAACGCCGTGAGCCGCATCTTCTTGTGCAACGACTACCTCTCCCGCCCCATCGACTTTGACCGCAACGTCAACCTGCTCGATCAAGAGGCCGTGGAGGAGGCGCTGCAGACGAACCCGGCCTGCGTGAACTGCCACCAGTCGCTGGATCCTTTGGCGAGCTACTTCTGGGGCTTCTACTACTACAACTACACCGACGCCGACGAGGCCCGGGTGTACCACCCCGAGCGTGAGCTGCTCTACCGCACCTACACCGGCATCGCGCCGTCCTACTTCGGTGAGCCCGGCTACACCCTGGAGGACCTCGGCCGCCAGCTCGCCGGGGACAACCGCTACGTCGAGTGCGCCGTCGAGCAGGTCTACGAGGGGCTCTTGCGCCGGGACAGCGCGCTCGCCGACCAAGACAGCCTCACCGCCCACCGCGAGGCGTTCTTGGCCGGTGACCTCACCCTGCGGTCGCTCATCCGATCTGTGGTGAATGACCCCTACTACCGCGCCGGAGACACCGACGACGCGGGCGCCATCCCCAAGAAGATGGTCACCCCGGCGCTCCTCGCCAGCCAGATCGAGGCGCTGACGGGCTACCGCATGTCGCTCTACGGCTTCGATCTGATGACGACGGACACCTACGGCCTGCGCACCTTGGCCGGCGGCGCCGACGGCTTCAACGTCACCAAGAGCGCCACCTCGCCGAACACGACCCTCGTGCTCGTGCAGGAGCGCCTCGCCGAGGCCGCCGCCTGGTACGCCGTCTCCCGGGATCTGGCGGGCCCCGTCGGCGAGGGCCAGCTCCTCACCGTGGACCCCGCGGCCACACCCGACACAGACCGCGCGGCGATGGTCGCGCAGATCCAGGCCCTGCACCGTCTCATCTTCGGCACGACCGTCGCCGCCGATGGTGAGGAGGTCACCGCCAACCTCACGCTCTGGACCGATCTGTACTCGGTGGAGCGTGACCCCATCGACGCCTGGGCCGGCCTCGTCGCCGTCCTGCTCCGCGACCCCGACCTTCTGTTCTACTGAGGTGCCCATGTTCAACCGCCGATCCTTACTCAAGGCCTCGGGCGCGGGGCTCCTCGCCGCGGGGCTCCCCGTCCCCTACACGGCCGCCGCCAACCCGCTCACGAGCGGCAAGCTCAAGTTCTTGTTCGTCTTCGCGGGCGGCGGCTGGGACACCACCCGCGTCTTCGCCAGCGAGTTCAGCAACCGCAACGTCGACATGGAGTCCGACGCCGAGCGCGCCTCGGCCGGGGATCTCCGCTGGGTGAGCCACTGGAGCCGACCGTCCGTAGACGCCTTCATGCGGGCTTACGCCAATGAGATCGCCATCGTGAACGGCATGATGGTGCGCTCGATCTCCCACGAGATCTGCACGCTCATCGCCATGACCGGCACTACGGCCTCGGGCGCGCCGGACTGGCCGGCCATCTTGGGGGCCAACAAGCAGGCCGAGTACATCATCCCGCACATCGTGCTCTCTGGGCCGTCGTTCCCTGGTGATCTCGGCGTCGCCGTCGCCCGCACCGGCGGCGCGGGGCAGCTCGACGCGCTCATCTCGGGCGACGTGTTCACGAGCCTCGATGTGCCCGTGACCGGCCCCAACCCCGCCGCTGAAGCCGTCATGGACCGTTACCTCGCCCGCCGGGTCGAGGCGAAGGCCCTGGGCGCCCGCAGCGCCGCGGAGATCCGCCTCACCTCCGATCTCAACCGCTCGTTTGACCAGGCCCGACGCCTCAAGGAGATGCAGTACCTCCTGAGCCTCAGCGCCTCGGGCGACCTCGCCAGCCAAGGTGCCATCGCCATCGAGGCCCTGGGCATGGGCGTGAGCCGCTGCGCGACCATCGCGCATTATGGCACACAGACGGGCTGGGACACCCACGCCGACAACGACGCCCAACAGGCCGTGCTCTGGGAGCAGCTCTTCGCGGGCCTCACCCAGATCATGCTCACCCTGGAGGCCACGCCGGGCGAAGAGGCCGCGTCGTTGGCTGAAGAGACCGCCGTCGTGGTGCTCTCGGAGATGGGCCGCACCCCGCAGCTCAACGGGTTCAACGGCAAGGACCACTGGCCCTACACGAGCGCGATGGTCATCGCCCCCGGCGTGCGCGGCGGCCAGGTCTACGGCGCGTTTGACGACCAGTTCTACGGCGTGCCCGTAGACACCACGAGCGCCGAGACGGACGAAGACAACGGCCAGATCCTCTCCGCCGAGGCCTTAGGCGCCACGCTCTTGGCCTTGGCCGACATCGACCCCAACGAGCACATGCAGGGGGTCGATCCGCTCATGGGGATGCTCCTGTGATCAGCCTGAGCCTCATGTTGACGCTCCTCGGCTGCGGCGACGAGAAAGACGCCGCCGTCGAGGACACCGGCCCCTGTGCTGACGCCCCGGTGCTCACCTGGGACAACTTCGGCGCGGGGTTCATCACCCAGGAGTGCCAGTCCTGCCACGGATCCGACGTGCTCAACCGCCAGGGCGCCCCAGAGGACGTACACTTTGACTCCAGAGAGGAGGTCTGGGCCCAGGCCGACCGAATCTTGGCCCGAGCGGGCGGTGAGGAGCCCTCGATGCCCCCCTTCGGCGGCGTCGAGGCGGACGACCGGACACGCCTCACGCTGTGGTTGACGTGCGCTGAGCCGGGTACCTGATACGGACGTACTTCCCCTGCGAGTCTTGGCGCATCGCCGCATCAGAGCGGCGGGCGCTCCCACGGCAGGAGCAAGGCCCGCGCCTCGTCTCGCCAGCGCTGGGGAGTCGCCGCGCCCATTCGTAAGGTCCCGACCATCAGGACGACCCCACGATGATGGGCCGTGGCTCCGACCAGTCGCTCGTCGACCAGGCGCTCTAGATCAGCCACGGGCGCGTCGAGCACAGGGCGCAGGCGATCGAAGAGCGCCGCGTCAGTCTGCGCCGCGAGGAGCTCCGCGGCGTCTCGCGGCGCCCCCAGAACGCTGAGGACCGCCAACCCGACCCACACGCTCTCTGAATTGACGGGCGTAGAGAAGGCCCTCTTTTTTGTCGTGTCCGACACACCGTCCGACGCGGCGATCAGCCAGAACGAGAGGGGATCGGGCTCGCTCATCCGCAACAGCTCCGACTCAGCCCGGGGCAAGTCCCCCGCCACCAACGCCCTGAGCGCCATCCCTTCGGACGACTTGGTGAGGTGAATCCCGGCCTCTGCGTCGATGAGGAGCTGCCAGATCGACGGCCCCAGACGTAAGGTTCGGGCGTCATCTCCGGACACGCCGAGGCGACGATTCACACGTAGGCGCAGGAGCTCCGCGTCGAGGGCGATCTGGCCTGAAGGCTGTGAGAGGCCACGCAGCAGCTCCGCTGCGGCCTCCCAGCCACCTGCGGCGGCCTCGGCCTGGGCGAGCTCAAGTCGCGTCCAATTGTGCTCGGGATGACGCTCATTGAGCGCCCGAAGCGCGCCGAGGCGATCCTGGTCTGGCAGACAGCCAACGTTTATAAACGCCAGATCCGCGTCGTTTGGCGCGGCCCTGAGCCACTCCTGATGCTCCACGCAGGCACGCTCCTGAGAGACGCGCTGCATGAGCGTCGCGAGCTCAACCTGGCGGCGCTCGGACTCGGGACGAGCACGGAGCGCGTCCCAGACAGCGTCGATGGGCGCCCCTGTTGTGAGCGCCCATCCCGCGAGCAGCGGATCGTCCACTGGATCCCAGCGCAGGTGCGCCGTCACCATCCCCAATCGTTCGTCGGGGGGCGTGTACTTGGCCTGACGCGCAGGCTCCTTATGTGGGAACAGGGTGAGCTGCGCGTGTGGGCCGTCACGCTCCTGAGACCTGGTCCTGCGTTGGGGCGGCTCATCAAAGATGTAGAGCGCTCGACTTAGAGACCACCGCCTCGCGCCGACCACCTCAGGCTCAGGGAGCCTCACCCCCGTCCCCCAATACCGAATCACCAGCAGGTCCGCGCCCGCGACATTGTACACATACGGCGTCCAGATCTTGGTCAGATCAACTACAAACTGCTCAACGAGCTGCCCATCGTGGGTGCGGGTGACGACCTCTACGCCATCCGCCATCGGCAGGTTCAGCCGCTGATGCGCGCCGGGGACGAGGGTGAGCTCCTCCCCAGCGATCTGCACCACGACGGGCACACCGAGCCCATTCTTCGCGACGATGGCGGCCTCCCCAAACGTGAGGCCAAAGGCCAAGGTGGGCGTGAGCACGAACCCAGCGGCGAGCACACGCCCAATGGCGGCCCAGGGTGAGTCCGATAGGATGAGCCGCTGTCTCAGCGTCAACGGGGCGCGCACCGGCTCAAGCAGACCCGAGTGCCAGAGGGTGAAGTCGGCGCCCGCCGTCGGCGCCCCGGGCGGCTCCGGGGCCTCCCCCAGCGACTCTCCGCCGAGGGCAGCGCGGGCCAGCTTGTCCTCCACCTCCAAGAGCGTCTCTAAGGTCACGAAGCGGACAGTCGCAAGCGCCGCGCTCGCGGAGCGTACCCAGGTGACCGCGGCGGGGAACCAGTCGTCGCGAGGCGCCTCATCCAGTGGATCAGTCAGCAAGAGCCGCTCATCCATCAGCTCCGCGTACCGCGCGATCTTGAGGCGGCTGGTGAGAGAATCGCCGAGCCGCACCTTCGGAATACACGTCCAGATCTCGCTCAACGCGCTGTAAAGGTCCGAGTAGACCCCTAACAAACACAGACGTTGATCCTCGTTTAGCGCCGCGCCGGGTGGGAGGGCCCCGACGACCTCGGCGGCCTGCCGAAGACGGCACTGGAGCGTCACTTGGGCGCACTCGACATAATGCAGCAGCGTGACGAGCCCAGTGTGGTAGTCCTCCCATCCACTCCCCAGCGCCCTCGCCGCGGCGCGGTGAGCGGCCCGGACGGCGCGCTCGTGGCGGCTGCCCTCCTCAACGAGCTGCGCGCGTCTCGCCTCCGTCTCCTCGATGACCCGAGGGAGATCCCCACGACGCAGCGTCTCTCCCCGCAGACGGATCTCCCCGCCGGGCGCCTCCATGGCCTCGGTCTGGAGCGCCTTAAGCTGAACGAGCTCTGAGCTCAGCGCGCGGGTGAGCCGCAAGACCTCCGACAACGACGGCGGATAGAGGGCGTTGAGCGCCAAACGAAGCTCATCTTCTCCCGCGGGCGGAGCTCCAAAGAGGCGCTCGGGGGGCGCGTCAATGGTGGTGACGACCTGGCCGAGGTACATCCCACGATATTTGGGATGGAGCGCGAGGGCCTCGTACTCGCGCCTCGCGACGGCGGCCGTCTCCTCGTCGCTCAGCGGGTTCAAGGTCACCCCTTCTGGCGCGAGCTGCGCGATGACTCGCTCACTCATCTCGCGCCGAGTCCGCGTGGGGTCGGCGAAGAAGCTCCACGCGGAGGCCTCATCGAGAGGGGCATAGACGTAGGGGGTCTTGGCGCTGAGCTCCCGCTCGTGGTTGGGAGGGTGAGTGCTCCACATCTGCGGCGCCTGGGCGACACCAGGATCAAACAGTCGCCTCGTGGCGTCCCCTCCTGGCGGGAGCGGCGCCAAGGGGGCAACCCCACGAACAGCGAGGTTCTTCTCCATACAGATCGACTGCATGGTGTACAGATCGGTGATGGCGTTCTGTTTGCCCAGCTCGGCGGAGAGGAGCCTGATCGTGTCGCTCATAGCCTCGTCGGCGTGCATGAGCCTCCATAGCGCCATCACCGGAGCGTCGCTCCCCGTCGAGGCCACGGCGATACGGTCCGCCCGTAGCTCGTGGGCGCGTCGCACCGACCTCTCCAGTCGAATCACCAGGTCAAACGCGCCCCCAAGCAGGGTGCGTACGCTCCAGAAGAGGAGCTGAAACAACCACGCGACCCAGGCGATGCGCCAGTTGAGCCTCCCGAACCCGTCCAGGAAGCTGTCAACCCAGTCTCGATGGTTGACCACGGATCCGATGAGCCGGTCCGCACGATACACCCACGCGGAGAGGCGCTGGCCACGCTGGCTGAAGTGCCCGAGCTCGTGGGCGATGACCGCCTTGAGCTCCGACCGATTGAGCACATTCACCAGGCCTAACCCCAGGGCGAGGGTCTTCGACGAGGGCCAGAAGAGCCCCCACAGCGAGGTCGGCCCGACGGCGGCGGCGTTTACGTTTGGGATTAGCACGATCGTCTGTGGGGGCGGCGCGCCGACCTCGGCGGCGACACGATCCACAAGCGCATAGAGCGCCGGCTCGGACTCCCGGCTCACTGGGCTGGCCAACGGGTAGGCCGGGACCTCACGATGCCAGAGCCCCTTGAGCAAGAACAGGATGACCAAGACCGGTGGCGTCGAGACGACCACCGCGACCACGAGCTGATAGCCACCCCAGGTGGCGACGATCAGCCGCGCAGGCACCGCGCCGAAGAGCAGCACCAGCCCGACATACATCACCAAGAACAGCACAAGCGCGAGCGCGGCCAGAACAAAGCGGAGGTGCAACGACGCGGGCGTCTGGGGGAAGGCTGGCAACGCTTCAGGACTTGGCGGAAAAGGGCGAATCATCACCCTTCGCTAACCCAAGGCTGTGACCCCAGCCAAGGCGGAGAGGCGCGCCCTACCCCACCTTCACCGGCACGAGCTTCGCCCCGATGAGCGCCACGGGGACGCTGAACGCCATGGCGATGATCGCCGAGACGCTGGGGTTGATGATGAAGCCCCCGATGCTCAGGGTGAAGTGCACCACCAGGGCTACCACGGCGCTCGCGGCGGCGGCGCTCGCGGGCAGGGGGCCCCGCAAGAACAGGCCCGCGAGGAGCGGCCCGACGGCGGAGGCCACGAGGCCGAGCACGCCCTGCTGGCCCAAGATGAGCACGACCTTGGGGGGGTTGATCGAGATGCCGATGGTCAAGACCGCGAGCACGATGAGCACGAGGCGGTTGAGCCACACCCCGTGGAACCAGCGGCGCTCCCCGCCCTCGGCCTCATGCTGGGAGGCGCCGGGCAAGAAGTCGTTGGCGACGGTGGCCGAGACGGCGACGAGCAGGCCGTCCATCGTCGACATCGCCGCCGCAAGAATCGCGACGGCCACGGCGGCGCCGACGGGCGCCGAGCTGAAGGCCTGGGTGAGGTACTGGGCCATCACCTTGTCTTGGGGGATGTCCGCGGGAAGGGTGATGCGGGCGTAGATCCCAGCGAAGAGCACGAGGCAGAACAGCGCGAAGGTCGTGATGCCGATGCCGATCGTGAGGTAGACCTCCCGCAGGTTCTTCACATAGAGCGCCTTCGTGAGCAGGTGCGGCTGGGTGGTGAGCGCGATGCCGGTCAAGAACGGCACGCCCCAGACCTCCCAGTGGTTGCGGTACAGGAGCGACTGCGGCGCCGTCCAGCCCGTCTCCTGCAGCTCCGCGATCACCGAGCCGTTCTGCCAGAGCTCCATCCCAGAGAAGAAGATGACGAGGCTCATCGCCAGCATCACCCCGCCCTGCATCGTGTTGGTGAAGGCGTGGGCGTAGACCCCGCCGAACGCGGTGTAGCCGAACACGAACACCACGATGCCGACGACGCTCCAGGCGTAGGGGATGCCCAGCGCCGCCTCCATGACGTAGCCGCAGCCCACGGTCACGAGCACCAGGTAGGCCACGTTGAGGAGCGTGAGCCCGGCGTAGAGCCGACGAAGGCCGTCGGACTTGTAGCGGGCGCCGATCCAGTGCGGCACGGTGAGCGCCTTGACCTCCTCACCCACCCGCTGAAAGGGCGGCGAGAACAACACGAAGCCCGCAGCGAGCCCGGCGATGAGCGGCAGCGAGAAGCCGATCAAGGCCGCGAGCCCGTCGACATAGACGAAGCCGGGGAAGATCACGAAGGTCGCTGAAGACGCGAGGCAGGCGCCCAGGGTGATGCCGGCCACGAGCGGGTTCATCCGGCCGTCGCCGATGGCGAAGTCGGTGCCGCCGCTCACCTTCTTGCCGCCGAGGTAGGCGAGATAGCTCGTGAAGACGAGGTACAGGCTGAACAGGGCCCAGGCCCAGGGCGATCCGGACATTCACACCTCCGCAGGGAGCGGTAGAGTATCGCCGATGTTGCGATGCAACAACTTTTATTTTGCGGCGCATGATCGCGGCTTCTCGGCCAAGAACGTGCTCCAATAGGTCATGGCCCCCCTCGACCTCTCCTGGCTCCCTTCCTTGGCTCGGCTGATCCGCGGCGGCGCGTTGACCGACGGGCTCACCCCGCAGGGCGCAGCCCGCCTCGCTGTGGCCTTGGCCAGCGGCCGCCGCGACCTCTACGCGGCCCTTGGCAAACACGCCGCCGAGCGCGGCGACGCCCCAGCCATCGACGACGGCGAGCGCCGACTCAGCTTTGGCGCGCTCTTTGAGTCCAGCGAGCGGGTGGCCGCGCATCTCTGGCGCCTGGGCCTGCGCCCCGGGGAGCGGGTGGCCATCGCGCTTGAGAACCGCGCCGAGCACCTGATCCTCCAGGCCGCGCTCTACCGCTTAGGCGCCGTGCCCGCGCCGATGACCCCCGGTCAGCCCCCGGCGCGGCTCACCCGGCAGCTCATCGACGCCCGGGTCGCCGCGGCCTTGGTGGAGGCGCCCCTCGCCGAGGCCGCCCGGGACGCGCTGGCCGCCCTCGGCCGCTCCCCGCGCCTGCTCCTCACCCTCGACGGCGGCCTCGGCGGCACGTCGTTCTCCGCCCTGGAGCGCCCCTGCGCGCCCCTGTCGCCGCGCCTCGACCGCCGGGGCGACGAGGCCGACCTCTTGCTCTTCACCTCGGGCACCACGGGCCGCAGCAAAGGCGCCCGGGTCTCGATGCGAAGGGCGGGCCTGGGCCTCGCCTTCGTAACCCTCGACACCTTCGGCTTTCGCCCCGGCGACGGGCTCTACACCCCCTGCCCCGCCTACCACGCCGCGCCGACCCTGCTCATCGGCGTCGCCTTGATCTCCGGCGCCCAGGTCGTGCTGCGCCGCCGCTTTGACGCCGACGAGGCGCTGGGGCTCTTGGGCCCCGGCGGGCTCACCCACGCCTTCTTGGTGCCGACCCTGCTCGGCCGCCTCGACAACTTGTCCGACGAGGCCCTCACGCCGCTGCGCCAAGGTCGCCTTCGGGCGCTCATCAGCGGCGGCGCCCCGCTCCGCCCCGCCCTCAAGCGCCGCCTGCTCGACCGCCTCGGCCCCGTGCTCTGGGATCTGTACGGCGCCACGGAGCTCGGCGTGGTGAGCGTCGGCAAGCCCGAGGACCTCCACCGCCGCCCCGACTGTGTGGGGCGCCCCCTGCCCGGCCTCAGCGTGCGCCTCGTGCGGGAGGACGGCCAAGAGGCGGGGGTAGACGAGCCCGGCGAGCTCTTTGTGCGCAGCCGGGCCACCCACCTCGGCTACGAGGGCGACCCCGAGGCGACGGGCTGGGTGAGCGCCGGGGACGTCGCGGCGATCGGCGCCGACGGCCTGCTCCGTGTGCTCGACCGCAAGAAGGACATGATCTTGAGCGGCGGGGTGAACCTCTTCCCCGCGGAGATCGAGGAGGCGCTGGAGACCCTCCCCGGCGTGGCCGAGGCCGTCTGTGTCGGCGTGCCCGACCCGGAGTGGGGCGAGCGGGCCCGGGCCTACGTCGTGCTGACGCCGGGGGCGCAGCTCGACGCCGAGGCCCTACGCGCCGCCGCGGCGACGATCCTGCCCAAGACCTCGGTGCCGCGAGAGTTTGTGATTGTGACGGAGATCCCCCGCAGCCCCACGGGCAAGGTGCTGCGACGGGCGCTCAGGGCGAGTTCTCCTTGATCTCCACCTCGCCGTCCACGGTCAACGCGGCGGCGAAGGCCTCGGCCTCGGCGGTGGGCAGCGCCGGGTTCCACGTCACGGTGAGATCTCCGCCGACTGACCGCAGCGCGTCCAGACCGTCGAGGGTCACGAGGCTCTCGTGCTGCGAGATCTTGACATCCCGATGAACCACGGTGAGCGCGTTCAGCCCCTCACAGGACGAGAGCGCGTTGTCGGAGATCAACTCCAGGGACCCGCCGATCTCGGTGAGCGAGGCAAAGCTCGGCAGCTCGGCTAAGTCGCGGCTTCCTTGAATGGTCAGGGAGCCCTCGATCATGACCACCGCGCCGACGCCCTCCACCTCGGTGAGATCGGTGTTGTTGAGGAGGGTGATGGATCCCGTGACCGTCTCCGGCAGCGAGGAGAGCGCCAACCGGGTGAGGCTGCCGTTCCTCTCGATCCACACGGACCCACCCTCGCTCAGCGGCGCGGGCAGCGGCGCGTCCACGAGCGCGTCGTTGCCGATGAGGGCCACCCACCCGACCGATCGCAGCCCGGACACGCCCTCCACGCTCTGAAGCCGGTCGTTGTAGCCGATGTACAGCGTGCTCTTGACCTGCTTGAGGTTCTTGAGCCCGTCGAGGTTGAGGAGCGCCCGGTTGTTGTTGATGTCCAAAAAGTCGACCGACTCCAGCCGCGAGAGCCCATCAAGATCCTTGACCTGGCCGTTGCGGTAGATGATCAGATCGCCGTCTACCCGCTCAAGGCCGTCCAGGCCGTCGACGCTCACGAGGCCGCTGTTGTTGAGCACAAACAGATCCCCGCCTACCCGCTGAAGCTGTTCCAGGCCGCGCAGATCAGTGAGTCCCCTGAGGGCCTTGAGCGCCAGGTTGCCCCCCACGTCGGTGAGCTCAGAGAGCGGGCTGAGATCGTAAAGCTCGGGCAAGAACTGGAGCCGCAGGGACCCCGAGACCGTGCTGAGCCCCGCCAAGAAGCTGAAGTCCGTGAGCGCGGGTTGCTCGGTCAGGCTCACCGTGCTCATGTTGGGCCCCGCCCGCACCGCGGTGAGATCCGTGAGCAGCGGGTTTGTGTCGAGCACGAGCAGCTCGGGCAAGACGAGCGGCCCGGAGAGCCCGTTCAGGCCGGTGAGCGCGTCGTTCATCTCCAGGGCGATCCCTCGGGTGATCTCGGTGATCCCACCCAATCCGCTCAGATCGTTCAGGACTGTGTTCTCTTTGAGCTTGAGCGCGCCGATCCGCTCTAGGCGCTCAAACCCCACGACGCGGGTGAGCATGGGGTTGTATTGAAGGTCGAGCTCCCCCGCGGACTCCAACGAACGAAAGCCGCCCAGCTCCGTGAGCGTCGAGAGATAACGCAGGATGATCCCGCCTTCCGCGTGGCGTAAGCCGTTGAAGGCGTCGATGGACTCGCCTTCAAACCCGGCGATGATGAGGTGCCCGCCCAGCTCGGTGAGGCCGTCAAAGCCGTAGATGTCCTGCTGGTTGCCGTGGCCGACGAGGTGCAGATCACCGCCGACCCGCGCGAGGCGATCGAGCCCCGAGACGTCCGTGAGGTGGTTGCCCCAGCGCAAGAACACCGAGCCCTCTACCTCGGTCACGCAAGAGAGCGCGTCGAGGTCGGTGAGCGCATTGTTCTCGATCACCAGGTCCCCCGTGACGCGCAGATCACAGACCCGCCTGCACGCCGCCGCGAAGCCGTCGGTGAGGTCGCCGACGTGCTCCGCTTGGTCCGCGGAGAAGGGCCCACAACGATCCCCGCCGCACCCTACGGCCAAGACACACAGCGCGATGAGGGCCCACAGCTTCGCCAGGGCTCGGGCGGCACGATCGAGGCGTTGGGCTGGGTCAAAGGGCATCATCTCACTCCTAGGTCCCGACACCATACTGCTCTTGGGGCGGGGTCGCCCGCGCTTGGCCGCCCTTTGACGCACCAGGCGCCGTTGGCCGGGCTACGCTGGGCTCCCGACCCCCGAGCCCGGAGCGCACGATCATGGAGACCCCAGCCACGACGACCCGACCGCCTGTCCC
>JAKLKD010000028.1 GCA_023150845.1 Myxococcota bacterium
GGGCCGTGATCCGACGCACGGGGTGCTCTGGACGTTCCGCGAGGGCCGTGATCCGATCCACGGGGTGCTCTGGACGTGCCGGGAAGGCCGTGATCCGATCCACGGGGTGCTCTGGACGTTCCGCGAGGGCCGTGATCCGATCCACGGGGTGCTCTGGACGTGCCGAACAGGCCGTGATCCGACGCACGGGGTGTTCCGGACGTTCCCGAGAGGCCGTGATCTGACGCACGGGGTGTTGGGGACGCGCCGCGAGGGGCCTCGTCCCCCTCAGCCGTGGCTCAACGCCTGGCCAAGGTCCCCGGATCCGTCAACACGCCGGTCACCGCGCTCGCCGCGGCCACGGCCGGGCTCACGAGGTACACCGGGCCGGGGGCGCCCATACGCCGGGCGAAGTTGCGGTTCGTCGTGCTCGCCGTCGTCTCCCCGGGCAGGGGGATGCCGGGGCCGTTGCCGATGCAGGAGCCGCAGCCGGGCTCGGACACCACGGCGCCGAGCTCACGGAAGAGGTCGAGGAGGCCCTCAGCCTCGGCGGCGGTCGCCACGTCGGCGCTGGACGGGGTCACGGTCACCCGCACGCCCTCGTGGAGCTTACGGCCGCGCAGCACGGCGGCGGCGGCGCGCAGGTCGGCCAAGGAGCCGCCGGTGCAGGACGCGATCACGACGTTGTGCACGGCGACGGCGGTGTGGTCGGCCAGGGCCGCGCGGTTGCGGGAGTCGCCGGGGGTGGCCACGGTGAGCGGCACCGTCGCGAGGTCCACACGGATCACACGCTCGTAGGTCGCGCCCTCGTCGGGGTGCACGAGCTGGTCGGTCACGTCGATCCCGCGGCGGTCCCGCAAGAAGTCGATGATGGGCTTACAAGGCGCCACCACGCCGGTCATGAGGCCGCCCTCGACGGTCATGTTGGTGAGCACGCTCAGCTCGTCTACGCTCCACTGGTCGAGGCCGGGCCCGGCGAGCTCGATCACGCAGGTGTCCGTGGGGCTGGAGCGCCACTGCTCCTCGCGGAAGTAGGGGTCGCCGATGAGGTGCAGGATGAGATCCTTGGGCGAGAGCACGCCCTGGGCGTCGCCGTGGACCTCGATACGCACCACCTTCGGCACGGTCACGGGGATGAGGCCCGTGCGCAGGGCGAAGGCCATGGCGGTGGAGCCCACGCCGAAGGCGAAGGCGTTCAGCACGCCCGCCGTGGGGGTGTGGGAGTCGGTGATGGCGATGATGTCGCCGGGCAAGGCGTAGTCCTCGACGACGAGGCGGTGGCAGACGCCGGGCTTGTAGGGGCGGCCCGGGCCGTGCAGGCGCACGCCAAAACGTTCGCAGGCCTCGACCATCTCTCGGGTGAGCTGCATCGCCGGGGCCAGCCGGGCGCGCTTCACGCCCTCGGGCACCGTGGCGTGGTCAATCAGGACGAAGTGGTCCTCAAAGGCCGCGATCTGCTCGGGGTTCACCAGCGGCGCGTCGCCGTAGGCCTCGCCGTAGAGCGCCATGACCATGCCCGCGGTGTACTCGTGCATGCCGCGGAACGCCGCCCGGCAGAGCACCTGATCGCCGGGGTTCACCGAGGCGAGGCCTTCAGGCTGGCCCGCGCCGGTCCAGGCGCGCTGGGCGATGAGCTTCTCGACGACGTTCATCGGCTTGGCCGACCGGGCGACCTCATAGGCCGGGCCTAGCTCGCCGCGCAGGAGCTTCGCGCCGTAGGCCAAGAGCCCACCCTCGGCGGCCACGGCGCGGAAGAACGGCGGCAGCTCGGCGAACAAGGAGCGCACGTCGAGCTCCTCACCGGCCTCCAGCCGCGCGAGCACGGCGCGGTCCGTGGTGAACGGCACGCCGCCATACACCATGTTCTCCTGGAAGATGCGCTGGAACGAGTCGGCCACGACGAGCTGGATGCCCGCGCCTTGGTGCGCCACGACGGCCACCTCGCGGGAGGAGCCCGAGCCGTAGGCGTCGCCGCCGACGATCACCTGAAAGCCGCCGTTGCGCACGTCCTCGTAGCGCACGACGTCCTGGAAGTTCTCCAAGAACCAGGGCCCGAGGATCTCCCCGGTGTAGCCCAAGGTGCAGGCCTGCCCGGAGATCATCGCGTCGGTGTTGACGCCGTACACATAGGCCGCGCCCTCCACGGACACCGTCGCGCCGTCGAGCTGGGCGCGGAGGAGGCTGGGGTCTTCGACGAGGTGCAGGACACGTCCGGTGAGCTTCATGAGGTGGGTTTCCTGAGGCCGACGAGGCCATGGAGGAGGGGGCCGTGCCCGGCGCCGAGGCCGTGATCGGCGCTGGCGGCGATGAGCTGGGCGAGGTGGTCTAAGCCGTAAGCGACGGCGGCGTCCAGGGGATCCCCCAGGGCCAGGCGCGCCGCGATGGCCGCGGACAGGGTGCAGCCCGTGCCGTGGGTGTTGCGGGTCTTGATCCGAGGATGCCGCCAGACGCGCGGGGTGACGCCGGGGGCGTAGAGCGTGTCGATCACCTCGGGGCCCTCGCCGTGCCCGCCCTTCACGAGCACGGGGATGGTCGCCCGGGCCAAGAAGGTGTCGCCGCCGAGCACCGCCAGCTCGGGGAGGTTCGGCGTGATGAGCGCGCAGCGCGGCGCCAGCACGTCCCGGAGCGCGCCGACGGCGTCCGGGTCCAAGAGCACGTCGCCGGAGGTCGCCACCATCACCGGGTCGAGCACGACGGGGCCCGCGTAGTCGGAGAGGGCCTCGGTGACGGCCAAGACGAGCTCCGCCGTCGCCAACATCCCGATCTTGACCGCGGCTGGCGGCAGGTCGGTGAGCACCGCGTGGAGCTGCGCCTTCACGACGTCGATCGGCACCGGGTGAACCGCGCTCACGCCCCGTGTGTTCTGCGCTGTGATCGCGGTCAGGGCGGAGGTACCGAAGACCCCGAGGCTCAAGAAGGTCTTGAGGTCCGCCTGGATCCCGGCGCCGCCGCCGGAGTCGGAGCCAGCGATGGTCAACGCGACGCGGAGCATTGAACCTCAAAGCCGCCAAGGACGGGGCCACGCGCGGCGGGCTGGGGTAGACTGAGGGGTGAGCGGAGGACCGTCGTGACGCGGTCAACCGGATCCGTCCAGATAACCTGTGCTGGCCGTCGGCGCTCGCTCCGTTGACGGCGACCTGTGGAGGAGACCATGCGACCCTGGAAGGCTCTTTTGTTCATGCTCGCGGGCTGCCTGCCGGAGCTCCCGTCTGAAGACAAGGACGGCGTCGAGGACTCCGTGCCCCAGTGCATCACCTTCACCGACGCCGACGGCGACGGCTACGGCGATCCCAACAACCCCGTGACCTCCGCCTGTGAAGACGGCGTGCCGTCCGGGGCCGTCGAGGACAACACCGACTGCGACGACGCCGTCGCCGACGTGAACCCCGCCGGCACCGAGCGCTGCGATGGCGTCGACAACAACTGCGACGGCGCCACGGACGGGGACGACGCCGTCGACCGCGCCACCTGGTACCTCGACGGCGACGGCGACGGCTACGGCCTGGAGTCGGACAGCGTCTTGGCCTGCGATCAGCCCGAGGGCCGCGTCAACCGCAGCCTGGACTGTGACGACAGCGACGTGGGCGTGAACCCCGAGGCCGTCGAGGTCTGCGACGAGGTCGATCAGAACTGCGACGGCACCGTCGACAACGACGCCAGCGACGCGCCGACCTTCTACGCCGACAACGACCGCGACGGCTTCGGCGACCCGACCGACTCCCTGCGCGTCTGCTCGGCGCCGACGGGCTACGTCAGCGACAACACCGACTGCTACGACAAGAACGACGACGTGCGGCCGGACCAGACCGAGTACTTCCCCACGGAGCGGGGGGACGGCTCCTTCGACTACAACTGCGACGAGGCCATCGTGCGCCGGACCACGGCGTATGGCTTGTGCAGCGCGCTCTGCCTGCTCACCCAAGAGGGCTGGGCGGACTCGCCCACCCCGGACTGCGGCGAGACGGACGACTACGTCGAGGGCTGCAAGAAGACCTCACCGACGACCTGCGAGGAGGTCATCCGCGACGAGACCATGAGCTGCATCTGAGCTCGCTGGCCGCGGCTCAGCCCTCCGGGGGTCGGCTGAGCCGCTGCTGAACCTGCTCCAGGAGCTCCTGAGCCTCGGCGTTGCCCGCGCCTTCGGGGCGGCTCAAGAGGCGCATGAGCCGCGCCCGGGCCCGGCTGAGGCGCTGGGCGTGGGCCTCCACCGTCGCCAGCCAGAGCTGGGTCGAGGCGAGGCGCTCGTCGAAGGACTCGGCGAGCTCCAGGAGCTCCAGGGACTCCTCCACCCGGGAGGGGCCCCGCGCTTGGTCGTTGAAGATCGCCCAGCCGAGGTGGGCCATGAAGTCGGCGCGGTCGATGACGGCGTTGTGGGCGGTGCGGAAGGCGCGCACGGCGTCCGGCCAGCGGCGTTTGCTCATCGCGTCGAGGCCCGCGCGCCAGGCCCGCTCGGTGTTGTCCTCGGGCGGCGGCGCGGCGGGGGGCAAGGCGGGGCGCTCGCCGACCTCGGTGGCGGCGTCGGCGATGCGGCGCAGGATCTCCTCGGCGAGGGCGTGGCACTCCTCGCTGAGCCCAGGATCCCGCTGGAGCTGGCCGTAGCGGGCGCGCATCCGGGCGGCGGCCTCGGCCACCTTCGCCGGGTCGCTCGTCGGGGGCAGGCCGAGCACGGTCCAGGCGTCCTCGGTGGCCAGGCGGTCACGCTCCCGGCGTAGGCGCCGCAGGGTGAGCAGGGCCTCGGTGCCCGCCGCCGCCTTCACCCGCTGCTGCACGAGGCCCAGCGCGGTGAGGGCGCCGAGGTCCGGGCCGATCTCGCTGAGGGAGGTGCGCTGGGCGGCGCAGAGCGCCTTCAGCTCGACGACGCCGTCGGCGGCTTGGAGCGTCCGCGCCGTGGCGGGCTTGAGGGGCAGCTCCGCGAGGCGCTCTTGGTGGCTCGGCGGCTCCAGGACGGCCTGGGGGTTGGGCTCGACCTCAGCGACGGCCAGGGCCGCCCGCCACATCGCCGCCGCCAGGGCCGTGGGGTCCCCGGCGCCTACAACATCACCCCGGCGAAAGGAGATCTCGACGCCGTCGCGCAGGATGTCCTCGATGAGGGCCTGGCTCTCGGCGTCGGCGGCGGCGCCTTTGCAGAACCGCGCCACGAGGCCCTGGAGTGAGGTCGCCGTGCCGCTCTCCCGGTCGCGCCAGACCCGGCCCAGGGCCCGCAGGGTGTCGGCGTGGGGGCGGCGCCCGAACATCGAGGCGGCGTCGGCGGGTGCGTCGGCGAGGCTCGCCTTCACGACGGCGGGCAGGTCGAGGATCGAGAACGGCCGCCGCAGCACCCGCCCCACGGCGTAGCGGCGCACGGCCTTCTTGAGCTCACGGTCGTCGTCCTCTTCGGGCTGGCCCGCGGTGAGCACGATCACCGCGCCGGGGCTCGCCGGGCGGAACAGCTCCATGAACCGGCTGGCCTCACCTTGGGGCATGTCCCAGCGCACGATGGCCACGGCGGGAGGGGCCGCCCGGGCCGACGCCATGGCCGTCAGTGCGGTGTCCGCGGCGCGCACCTCAAAGCCTTGGGGCCGGAGCACATCACGCATCACCCGCGCCAGCTCTGGCTGATCGTCCAAGATGAGGATACGCAGCGGGGTGATGACCGACATCGTGTCGTGCTCCTCGGCCGATCCCGGCCGGGTTCACGGGTGGACCCTACGGTGAACCTGCGAGAATTTACATCATTTCGTGGCCTCTCAGCGTCCGCCGTCGCCGAGGTGCTCCGGGACGAGCCCATGAGCCTGTGGTTTGACGCCGGGCCCGCGGGACGCGCGGTGCTGTGCTGGGGCGCGCAGGCGGTCATCCGCCCCGGGCCGGGCTGGCTCGACGCGGCGCGGGCGGCGCTCAGCGGTGAGCCGCCCCCGGCGGGGCTCCCCTTCGCGGGCGGGCTCGCCGGGTTCATCGGCTACGAGGCCGGGCGCTTCACCGAGGTCCAGCCGAGCCCGCGGCCCGACCCGGACGGAGACTGGCCGGACGGGGACGGGGCCTTGGGGTGCTACGAGGGCGCGGTGACGATCGAGGCCGACGGGCGGGTGCTCGCCGCGGGCAGCGACGCCTTCTTGGCCGAGGCCGCGCGGGTGCTGCGCCTCGCCCAGTCCGCCGGGGCGCCGCCACATCCGCCGCCGGGGCGCGCGGCGCTGCTCGGGGAGGGGGACGCCGAGACCTACCGGGCGGGGGTCCGGGAGATCCTCGACCAGATCGCCGCCGGGTCGCTCTACCAGGTGAACCTCGCCCGGCGCCTGAGATTTGGCGGCGTCGGCGCGGGGCTCGACGCCTACCGCCGCGCCCGGGCGCTCAACCCGGCGCCCTTCGGCGGCTGGGGGCGCCTCGGGGAGCTGACCCTCTGCTCCCTCTCGCCGGAGCTCTACCTGCGGGTGCGCGGCGGCGAGGTGGAGAGCCGGCCGATCAAGGGCACACGCCCCTTGGGCGCGACGGCGGCGGAGACGGCGGCGCTCATGGCGGAGCTAGACGCCGACCCCAAGGAGCGCGCCGAGCTGACCATGATCGTCGACCTCGTTCGGAACGACCTCGGCCGGGTCTGCGCCCCGGGCTCCGTGCGCGCCGGGCCTCGGCAGCTCAGCGCCTTGCCGACGCTCTCCCACGCCGCCCAGTCGGTCTACGGCCAGCTTCGGCCCGACGCCGACACCCTGGACCTCCTCGCCGCGAGCTTCCCGCCGGGGAGCGTCACCGGGGCCCCCAAGGTCGCGGCCATGGCGACGATTCACGCCCTGGAGGAGCAGCCGCGGGGCGCCTACTGCGGCGCGTGGGGCTTCATCACGGGCGACGGCGACGCCGAGCTCGCCGTGGCGATCCGCGTGGCCCAGCTCTGCGGCGATGAGGCCCGGGTCCACGTCGGCTGCGGCGTCGTCGCCGACTCCGATCCCCACCGGGAGCTCGACGAGACCACGCTCAAGGCCCGGGCCTGGCGTCAGGCCTTGACCGGCGTGTCTTGAACGAGCGCCGCTCAGTCCTCGGTGCCCTCGGCCTCTAAGGTGCCGCGGCCGCCCTGCACAAACTCCCGCAGCGGGCCGAAGTCCGTGGCGAGGGCCTCCTCCTTCGTGCCCGTCCAGTCCATGCGCCGGTCGTACAAGAAGGCGATGCGGTCGGTGACGGTGAAGCAGGAGTCCATGTCGTGGGTGACGACGATGCTCGTCACGTTCAGGCGCCGCTGGAGCCGCAGGATGAGCCCGTTGATGCGCCGGACGTTGATCGGGTCGAGGCCGGTCGTGGGCTCGTCGTAGAGGATGACGTCGGGCTGGATCGCGATGGCCCGGGCGAGGCCCACACGCTTCTTCATGCCGCCGGAGAGCTCCGAGGGCTTGAGGTGCTGAATGCCCGGCATGCCCACCATGTCCAGCACCTCCTCGACGCGCTGGTCCATCTGCTCCCGGGTGCCCCACTTGTGCTCGACGAGGGGGTACTTGATGTTCTGGGCGACGGTCAAGGAGTCGAAGAGCGCCGCGCCCTGGAAGAGCATCGCGATGCGGCGGCGCAGGCCCAAGAGCTTCGCCTCGGGCATCGTCGTGACCTCCTCCCCGAAGGCCGTGATGCTGCCCGAGTCGGCCTGCAGCAGCCGGATGAGCATCTTGAGCATCACCGACTTGCCCTTGCCCGACCCGCCGATGACCGTGAGGGTCTCGCCGCGGTGAACGGTGAGGTTCAAGGGGTCGTAGATGACGTTCGGGCCGAAGGCCTTCCGCACGTCCTTAAACTGGATGACCACTTCAGGCGGCGCGGGCTGGATCGTCTCGTCGGGCATCACCGCGCCTGGCTAAAAGCTCAAGAAGAGCTTGGTGAGCAGGAAGTTCGAGACGAGCACCGTGATGCTGATCGCGACGACGGTGTCCGTCGTGGACCGGCCGACGCCCTCGGTGCCGCCGCGGGTGTTGAGCCCGACGTAACATCCGACGATCGCGATGAAGTACCCGAAGAACGTGGCCTTCGCGAGCCCGTGGAGCAGGTCGGCGATCACGAGGGTGTCGAGCACCTGCTCGATGAAGAAGGTCGCCGTGACGCCGACGTCGGTCATCACGACGAGCATGGCCCCGAAGCAGCCCACAAAGTCCGCCAACAGCGTGAGCAGGGGCAGCATGATGATGCAGGCCATCACCCGGGGGGCGACGAGCTTCTCGATGGGGTCGGCGCCTAAGGCGGAGATGGCGTCGACCTGCTCGGTGACGTTCATCGAGCCGATCTCGGCGGTGAAGCCCGCGCCGACGCGCCCGCCGACGAGCACGGCGGTGAGCGTGGGGCCCAGCTCACGGACGATGCCCAACGACACCATCTTGCCGGTGTACAAGGACGCGCCGTAGGGCTCCAGGCCGTCGGCGAACTGAATCGCCATGACCGCCCCGGTGAACAGCGCCGTGAGCACGGCGATGGACCAGGAGCCGATGCCCGCGTGGTCCATCTGGGCGGAGAGCAAGGAGCGATCAACAAACTTGCGGGAGAACACGACGCGGAAGGTGCGCCCGGAGAGGCGGGTCACCGCGCCGATGTGGCCGAGGAGCTTGATGGCGGCGCTCATGAGCCCTTCGTCTGGAAGTCGCTCACGGCGCCTCGGAAGTCGCGCCAGGCGGCCTCAAAGGGCTCCCCGGGCGGGGCGATGAGCACCATGTCGTAGACGCAGTGGTCCTTCTTGAGCACCGTGACGCCGACCTCAACCTCGACGCCGTCGAGCTGGCCGCGGCGCCGGGCGGTGTAGGCCTCGCGCCCGGCCAAGGAGTGCGTCTCCTCAAAGACCAGCTCCTCATCGGCGATGCCGACGGTGAGGTGCTTCGCGAGATCCCGCAGGGGGCCGTCCTCAAAGCGGTCGGCGCAGTTGGAGTCGCCGTAGACCGTGGCGCGCAGAGACTCGTTGTACCAGGCCATGTCGGCGCCGCCAGGGCGCACGCTGCGCCAGCCGTCGCCGGGATCGCCGAGCGTGTAGCGCCCCTCCATCCGCCGCGCCTGCCGCCCCGCGCAGCCGACGCCGAGCAGCGCGGTGAGGCAGATAGCGATGAGGTGCGCCCGCTTCATCATCCTTTGATCTCCTGCTCCACGTCGCTCTGCTCGTTGAGGATGCGCAAGAAGACCTCCTCGAGGTCTCGTGCGCCTTCGCCGAACCCTGCTCTTATCTCATCATAAGTTCCTTGGGCCACGATTCGCCCGCGGTTGATGATCCCCAGGCGGTCACAGACCTCCTGGGCCACGTCGAGGGAGTGCGTACACAAGAACACCGTGCGGCCGGAGCGGGCGATCTCGCGGAACACGTCCTTGATCTGCTTCGCGCCGCGGGGGTCGAGGCCCACCATGGGCTCATCCACGATGAGCAGCTTGGGCTCGTGCAGGAGCGCCGCCGAGAGCGAGAGCCGCTGCTTCATGCCGTGGGAGAAGCCCTCGATGAGCCGGTCGCCGAACTCCGTGAGCCCATGAAAGGCCAAGAGCTCCTCGCCCCGGGCCCGGGCGACCTCGGGATCCACGCCGAAGAGGCCGCCGACGAAGGAGAGGAGCTCCCGGGCGGTGAGCTTCTCGTACAGGTAGGGCCGGTCGGGGACGTAGCCGATGCGCGCCTTGGCCGCGACGGGGTCGGCGACCATGTCGATGCCGTCGATGAAGACCTTGCCTTCAGTCGGCGGCAGCACCCCGGAGAGGATGCGGATGGTCGTCGTCTTGCCCGCGCCGTTCGGGCCCAAGAAGCCGAAGATCTCCCCGGGCTTCACGTGCAGGTTCAGGGGATGCAGGGCCTGGAAGCCCCCATAGCGTTTGGCGACACCTTCGATGCGGATCACGACACGCTCCATCCGTCCTGGGCGGGCGGGTGAGGGGAAGACGACGCGCTCAGCGCGCCTCGATGAGCCTGAAGCCGAGGCGCCCCATGACGCCCATGATCTCGATCTGGCGGTCGAGGTCACCCTCGACGAGCTTGACGTGGGTGGCGTCGGCGGGGAACTGGCCGAAGGTGGGGTCTACGGCCACCCAGCCCGCGGCGCCCAAGTAAACCTCGGGCCAGGCGTGGTAGTAGAACGCGCCTTTGGCGCCGATGCGGTCGGAGAAAACCACACCCGCGGCGATGCGCGCGGGGATGCCCGCGGCCCGGGCCAAGGCGACGTAGAGCGCGGTGTGCTCGTTGCAGTCGCCTTGGCGGGTGTGCAGCACCTCCAGGGCGTTCGGCACGCCGATGGTCGGCGCCTTCTCGACGTAGTTGAAGACCCAGTCGTTGAGCAGCCGCGCCGCGACGACCCGATCGGCCTCTTGGCCAACAAGCTCCTTCGCCTTCTCGCGCAGCTCGGGGTGGGTCACGGGCAAGAAGGGCGTCGAGGCCAAGCTCTCGGCGAAGGCGGCGTCGGCCTCCTCTCGGGCGAGGCCGCTGGGGAGCTCGGCGAGGAGCGGCGCCATCACCCGCACCTCGGCGCCCTCGACGGTCTGATACGGCGGGCCGTTGGGCACGCGGGTGGGCTCAACGCCCAAGATCTCCATGATGACCACCCTGCGGCTCCGCGGATCCTTGAGCTCGCCGTCGAGCTTCACCGCCGAGAGCGAGATGATGTCTACGGGCTCAGCGCCCGACGGCATCTCTTGGGCCTCGGCGGCGGTCTGCCGCACCATGGACATGCCCAGGGCGCTCTCTTCGCGGAGGATCTCACCCTTGGTGTTCACGAGCACCCGGGTCGTCGCCTCGCCGAAGCTGCGCTCCAGCCAGTAGGCCTCCTCGCCGTCGCTCGTGAGCTCCACATCGACGACCTTCACGGTCATCACGTCTTGGGTGAGGCTCACCGGGTCAAAGTAGGGCACGTCGAAGCGCTGGCCGACGCGCACCTCGGTCTGCCGGGCGAACCAGGCGGGCAGGCTCAGGCTCATCTGGGGCGGCGCCACGATGGGCAGCTCCACCCGCTGGGCCTCTCCGGCCTGGAAGACCTCCATGACGATGAGCTTGTCTTGGACCTCGCCGCGCACGGCGATGCGGACGGGGTCTGAAGACATCAAGAAGTCGAAGCGGCGCAGGGTGAGGTCCTTGTCCATGACCGCGTTGCCCGCGGTGACGACCTGCTTGATCTGGCCGAAGGCCGCCAAGGTGAAGGCCGAGCGGTGCCGCATGAGCACCCCGCCATCGACGGTGGGGGTCTCGGAGTTGACCGCGTACCCCACCTTCTGACCGTCGAAGAAGATGCCCATCCACACCTCTTGGCTCTCGCCGGTCACGAGCGCCGCGGGGTCGATGGGGATCAGCGCGCCGCGCTCCGCGTCCTGGGAGACGAGCGCCGCCGCGAGCCCGAGCCAGATCACCACCGCGCTGGCCTCCAGCGCGGTGAGCCAGGAGGATTTGAGCATTCGTTTTCTCCAGGGCGGGCAGCCAGCCCCGCCCGGATCAGATAACATCGCCATCGTACCCGGAGAGGCGATGCAGGTCGCGTTTCACTCGGTCTCTGACGCCGCGATCGCGGACGCTCCGTCGTCCGCGGTGGCGCTCCATGACGTCGAGCTGGGCCTCGCGGCCACGGCTACGGCGGCGGTCCAAGGCTCGCTCTTGGAGCGTGATCTCGGCGCCGTCGCCTGCCAGCTCGTGCTCGACACGATGCGCGCGCACCTCACCCTTAACCGTGATCTCCGCGAGGAGCATCGGCGCGCGCCGTCCGAGGTGACCCGCCATGCGCTCCTGGGGATGCTCCGCACCGCCTTCTCCGTCGCCTCCCGCGAGGCTTACGCCTTGGCGCGGCGGCGCCGGGTCGAGCTCTGGGTGTCTTTAGACGCCGTGCTCATCGTCGAGGGCGACGCCTTCATCGGCCACGCGGGCGACGGCTGCGTGCAGCTCGTGCGGAAGGGCCTCGTGCACCGGCTCACCCCGGACACCCCCGAGGAGCCCATCGACCTCCCCGGCGGCCACGGACGGCCCCAGCACGCCTTGGGCCCCGCGACTCACGTGCAGTCCGACGCCATTCACCTCACGCTCTCCAGCGGCGACCGCCTCCTCGTCTGCTCGCCGCACCTCCACCGCGCCGTGGACGACCTCCGCGTGCGTGAGGCCGGCTCCGACCCGCTGCCCGACGGCGTCACCGCCCGCCTCGTCGGCACCGCCCGGGGCAACGGCGCGCGGCACGACCTCGCCGTCACCATCATCGACCTCGGCTTCGACCCCGCCCGGGGCCTCGCGGCGAGCGGCGGCCGCCTCCAGACCCTCGCCCGCATCCCGCTCTTCGCGTACTGCACCGAGCGGGAGCTCCTGGGCATCGCCGGGGTCACCCGCCCGGTGCGTTTCCGCGCGGGCCAGCGGGTGTTCTCCGAGGGCGACCCCGGTCAGGCGATGTACCTCGTCGTCGTCGGCCAGGTCGCCGTGCTCAAGGAGAACCGCGAGATCATCCGGCTCGGCACCGGCGCCAACTTCGGCGAGATGTCGCTTCTGGATGAGCCACAGCGCAGCGCCACGGTGCAGGCCGTGGACGACACCGAGCTCCTGGTGATCACCCGGGACGCCTTCTTCTCTCTGCTCAAGCGTGACCCGACCCTGGCGGTGAAGGTCCTCTGGAACATGCTGCTGCGGATCTCCGCCAACCTGCGCGCCACCTCAGAGGCCCTCGCGCAAGCGACGGGACGCGCCAAGAACCCCGAAGGCCACAACGGATGAGTGAGCGCGAGCTGATGGTGCAGGCCTGGGCGACGTCCGACCCGGGCCGCGTACGGAAGCACAACGAAGACTCCTGGCTCATCGAGCCCGAGCTCGGCCTCTATATCGTCTGCGACGGTATGGGCGGCTTCAAGCGGGGCGACGTCGCCTCGGGGCTGGCCTGCTCGGTGATGCGTGAGACCATCGCCGCGGGCAAACGTTCGCTCACCTTACACAAGGCCCAGCGCAGCGCGGCCACGACGGCTGCGGTCGAGGCGCTGCTGCGAAACGCCGTGCAGCGCGCCTGTGAGGAGATCTACCAGGCCTCCAGCGCCCTGACCGGCGACGGCGGGCGCATGGGCACCACCCTCGACGCCGTGCTCCTCGTCGGAAACCAAGCCTTCACGGCCCATGTCGGCGACGGCCGCATCTACCTCATCCGCCAAGGTGAGGCCCACCAGGTCACTGAGGATCACTCCTTGGTGCAGCAGCAGGTGCGTGAGGGCCTGCTCACCCCGGACCAGGCCCGGAAGGCCCGGAACAAGAACGTCATCACCCGCGCCTTGGGCGTGTTCCCCTCCGTGCTCGTCGACCTCCTCAGCGTCGATCTCGGCCCCGGCGACGCGCTGCTGTTGTGCTCCGACGGCCTGCACAACTACCTCGGCGCGGAGGACCTCCTCGGCCCCGTCGCCACGGGCAACGGCGGCACTGAAGAGCTCGTGGGCATGGCCAACCAGCGCGGCGGCCGCGACAACATCACCTGCCTCGTGCTCGCCGCCCGGGGCCCCGCCGAGGGCAACGCCCTGCCGAGCTCGGCCCCGGCGGAGCACATCGACGTGCTGCGCCGCTGCGATCTCTTCTCCTTCTGCACCTACCGCGAGCTCGTGCAGGTCGCCGCGGTCTGCCAGGCCCGCGAGGTGCCCGCCGAGACCGTGCTCTTTAAGGAGGAGGACCTCGGCCGCGAGTGCTACATCCTCCAGAGCGGCGTCGTCGAGGTGCTGCGCGGCGGCGTCTCCTTGGCGACCTTGGAGCCCCCGGCCTACTTCGGCGAGATGGCGTTCATCGACTCGCCCCGGCGCAGCGCCACGGTCATCACGAAGGAGCGCAGCCGCTTCTTGGTGCTCTCCCGCAACGACTTCTTACGCCTCACCCGCCAAGACAGCACCTTGGCGACGAAGCTCATGTGGCGCCTCTTGCACCACCTCGCCCGCATGGTGCGCCAGACGAACACCTTGGTGATCTCTGGCACGGCGACGATGGAGCTGGACGACGACTCGGTGAGCGAGCTCAAGTGAGCCCGCCGGCCCGCGCCTCAGCGCAGGCCGGTGAAGAAGCGCTCCGTGCGCAGCTCGCCGAGGTAGGGGATCTCCCCCTTGCAGGCGTCGTGGGAGAACCACACGCCGAAGGCTTTGCCCTTCACGTTCTCCCGGGGGACCGTGCCCCAGACCCGGGAGTCCGCGCTGTTGTCGCGGTTGTCGCCCATGACGAAGAGCTCGCCCGGGGGCACGGTGAAGGGGCCGTAGTCGGCGAGGCGGCGCAAGGAGCGTGAGTTGAGCAAGAGGTGCTCGATGTCGCCGATACGCTCGACGAAGAGGTCGGCCTCCTCTTCGCGGCAGGAGTCGTCCACGAAGGTGAAGGTCTCCTGGAGCTGGCGTGTGGCCTCGGCCCCGTTGAGGAAGATGACGTTGTCCCGGACCTCGACGGTGTCGCCGGGCAGCGCGATGACGCGCTTGATGTAGTCGAGCTTTGGGTCTGGGGGGTAACGGAAGACGATGATGTCGCCGCGCTCGGGCTCGCCGAGGGGCATCACCTCGATGTCCGTGAAGGGGACCCGCAGGCCGTAGCTGAACTTCGAGACGATGATGTGGTCCCCGATCTCTAAGGTCGGCACCATCGAGCCCGAGGGGATACGGAAGGGCTCGGCGATCGCGGAGCGCACGACGAAGACGAGGGCCAGGGGCGGTCCCCAGGTCCAGAACAGGTCTTTCAGCCAGTTGATCACTGGGTTTCCTTGGCGGTTGTTCTCGTCGTAGGCGAGCACGTCGTGGGGATTGGCCATTGCTTTCCGCTCGTCAGTTCGGTGTCGGCATAACATTCATTTCACCAAGACGCCGCGCGCCTAAAGGTCCCCGGTCGTCGCCGCCTCCTGCGGGAGGCGCCCGCCCCGAAGGCCCCGCCCGGCCCCCTCTCTCGCCCCTCGAGTCGTTCATGTCCCAACGTCCGCTCAGCCACCTCAGCGCCGTGCTCAACCCCGTCGATGAGCCTGTGCCGGAGGACGCGGGGCTGCGCCGAGCCTCCGTCGCCCTGGTGCTACACCCCAGCGACGACGGCCCCCAGCTCCTCATGATCCGCCGGGCCGAGCGTGAGGGGGATCCCTGGAGCGGGCACATGGCCTTCCCCGGCGGCCGGGAGGAGTCTGGCGACGGCCACCCCCGGCGCACGGCGATCCGCGAGACCCAAGAGGAGCTGGGCCTCGACCTCGCCGACGACGCGGCCTTGGGCACCCTGGAGCCCGTCGTCACGCCGAGCTTCGGGCGCTCACCGAAGCTCATCGTGCGGCCCTGGGTCTTCGGGCTCTCCGCGCCCGCGCCGCTCACGCCGAACGTCGAGGTCGCGGCCACGCAGTGGTTCGCCTTGGAGCGTTTTCTGCGCGGCGAGGGCCGGGACACCTTCGCTTATGACTACCACGGCCAGTCCATCGAGCTGCCCTGCGTGCGCCTCGACGGCAGCTTCATCTGGGGCATGTCCTTACGCATCATCGACGACCTCACCGAGCGCCTCATCGGCGTGCGCCCGCCCGAGGAGCGCCTCTGGTGAGCCCGGCCTCAGAGCCGCGCCTGCTGGGCCTCGCTCCCCCAGCGGGTGAGGGCGCGTAAGGCCCCGAAGCCGAGCCGGTGCCCCGGGCCCACGTCGAGGGTCTCGCGCTGGAACCGGAGGAGCTCGGCCCGCGTCGCCGGGTCGTAGCGCAGCATGCCCTGGAAGAACATGCCCGCGTTGAGCCCCAGGCCCTCGGCCATGATCCAGCGGGTGAGGGCGTCGGCCTGGTCGATGGCCTGCAGGGTGTCCATCGTGCGGTGGCGCCAGGCCGGGAAGCTGCTCGACGGGTCGCGGTCGGTGATGAGGTCGTGCTCGGCGCGGCTCTCCGCCGAGAGGATGGGCACCCGGGGCGACTTCGTCGAGAACGGCGCCACGAAGAAGAAGTCCGGCGGCGCCCGCTTCACCAAGGCGCGGGTCTCGGCGAGGCTACGCTCGGTCTCCCCGGGGAAACCGACGATGAGCGTGATCACCGTGGTGAGGCCCTCGTCCCGGCAGACCTGCAGCGCCCGGGCGTTGATCTCCGGCGTCGTACGTTTGTTCATGTTGCGCAGGATCTCCGCGCTGCCGGACTCCACGCCGATCTGCACCTGCCGACAGCCCGCCTCCCGCAGGCGCCGCACTCGGACGGGGTCGGTGAGGTCGTCGGCCCGGGCGTAACAAAGCCACTCCACGGGGCGACCGGCGGCGATGAGGCGCTCCAGCAGCTCATCCAGGCGCCGCGGCGGCAGGGTGAACAGGCTGTCCAGGCACGAGATCCACCGCGCCCCACGCTCGGCGGCGATGGCCCAGTCCTCGGCGACCCGGGCGGCGCTGCGCAGGCGGAAGCGGTTGTCGTCGAAGAGGAAGGGGTAGTTGCAGAAGGCGCAGCGGTAGGGGCAGCCGCGCACGGACTCGTAGTGGATGAAGGGGAAGGCCCGGCCGCGCAGGCGCTCGGCGACGCGCCAGTCGGGGCTCGGCCAGTCGTCGAGGCTGCGGGAGGGCATGGGCCCGGCGCGGAGCACGGCGCCGTCCGCGGAGACGCGGCCGCCCTCTGGGGGCTTAAGCGCAACGAAGCCGCCCCGCGCCCAGGCGACCAGCGCCGGGACGAGGCGCTCGCCGTCCCCGGCGGCGGCGAGGTCTACCCCCGGCACGCTCGGCCAGGCGTCGATGAGCATCGAGACCAAGGCCCCGCCGACGACGACGCGGTTGTGGGGGCGCTTCACGAGGGAGGCGAGGGGGGAGAGCTCGCTGAGGTCCCGCAGCAGGGTCGTCGAGGCGAGCACCAGGGGGCAGCGGCCCAGGCGGGCCTCCGTCGCCGCCGGGTCGGCGCAGACCTCACTCCAGGTGGTGACCTCCACCTCCACCCCCTCCGCCTCCAGGAGCGAGGCCAAGGACACCTCGGTCAGCTCGGGCACCCCCGTCGCCGGGTCATCCCCCAAGAGGCGCCGCACGGCCTCCGGGGCGCCGCTCACCCGGCCACGCATCGCCGCGTAGCGGTCGGCGAGCATGACCTTCAGGCGCAGGTCCAGCCACACCCCCGCCGAGGCTCGCGAGGCGCGCCATTGCTTCTGCAGCGCCTCCCACGGCGTCTCTGCGGCGGGCTCGAACAGGCCGCCGGTGATCACGAGCGCGCGCATCTCGCGAGTTAATCCGGTGAAATCGGGGCGTTGAAACTTTGGAATCTCGGGATTCGAGTCTTTATGACGGGGTCGATGCCCAAGGGGCCCCGCGGGCAGAGGGCTATACTAACGCCAGCCACACGGAGACACCTATGATGATGAAGCCCACCTTGGTCTGGTCCCTCGCGTTGGCGCTGCTGGTCGGCTGCTCGGACAAAGAGACGAGCGACGACGGCCGCGACACCGACGTGCCAGTGGTCGAGGACCGAGACGGCGACGGCAAGGTTGGCGACGACGACTGCGACGATGACGACTCGTCCGTGTACGTGGGCGCTGATGAGCTCTGCGACGGCGTAGACAACGACTGTGACGGCGAGCTCGACCCGATCGGCTACCTCGACGTGGACGGCGACGGCTTCGGCGATCTCGACAACCCCGTGAGCTGCTCCGAGTCCGCCATCACCGACAGCACCGACTGCGACGACGCCGACGGCCTCATCTTCCCCGGCGCCCCGGAGCGCTGCAACACCCAAGACGACGACTGCGACGGGGAGATCGACGAGGACGTCTCGGCGAGCTCGACGTTTTACCTCGACGGCGACGGGGACGGCTACGGCGACACCGACGAGACCTACGTCGGCTGCAACCCCCAGTCCGGCTACGTCATCGAGGGCGGCGACTGCGACGACGACGACGCGGCCATCTCCCCTGGTGCCGATGAGCGCTGCTCCACCACGGGCGTCGATGACGACTGCGACGGCTCGGTGGACGAGGGCGGCGCCGTAGACGCCAAGACCTACTACCCCGACGCCGACCGCGACACCTACGGCGACGAGCGCACGCCGACGCCGCTCTGCTCGGCGCCCTCGGGCTACACCACCAACAACGACGACTGCGACGACGCCGACGACGCGGTGAACCCCGACGCCGAGGAGGTCTGCGACAACGGCGTAGACGACAACTGCGACGACAGCGCCGAGCCCTGCGGCCTCTCCGGCACCACCAAGCTCTCCGACAGCACCTACGTCGCGGCCATCTGGGGCGGCGCGGCCTCGGACGCCTTGGGCGCGTCCTTACAGGCGGGCCGGCCCGGGGACCACAACGGCGACGGCCTGGGTGACCTCATCATCGGCGCGGACGGCGCGAGCTCCAACACCGGCGCGGCCTACCTCATGCGCACCCCCTTCGTGAAGTCGAAGGAGGCCACCTTCGCCACGGCGATCATCACCGGGGACCAGGCGGCCATGGAGCTCGGTGAGGTCGTCGCCTGGGCCGGCGACATCGGCGCGCGCTCGTATGAGACCGGCGCCATCACCTACGACGACATGATGATCGGCGCGCCGTACTACGACGCCAGCTCCCGGGCGAGCAGCGGCGCGGTGTACCTGATCTTCGGTGAGGTCTCGAACGCCTTGAGCACCGACGCGGACGCCATCATCTACGGCGGCTCAAGCTCGATGCAGCTCGGCAGCGCGCTCTCGGGCCCCGGCGACATCAGCGGTGACGGCGAGGACGACATCGTGCTCGGCGCCATCGGCGCCACGGGCGGGGCGAGCAAGTCCGGCGCGGTGTTCTTGTTCTTCGGGGACATCGCCGAGGGCAGCGCCACGACCACAGCCTCGGCGAGCGTGCAGCTCCAGGGCGTGAGCAGCCAGGACCAGTTCGGCGCCTGGATCTCCGGGCCGATGGACCTCGACGGCGACGGCGACGGTGACCTCGGCGTCGGCGCCCCCGCCGCCGACCCCTCCTCTCGCCTCAGCGCCGGCTCGGCCTATGTGTTCTACGGCCCCTTCGTGAAGGACGTGAACGAGCTCGCCAGCGCCGCGGACTTCACCTTGACCGGCTCGGTGGCCGGGGACGGCCTCGGCGGCGTCGTCGAGGCCGCCGGGGACTTCGACGGCGACGGCTACGGCGACCTCATGGTCTCGGCGCCCAACGCCCAGGGCCTCAAGACGGGATCGGGCGTGGTCTACCTCGTGCTGGGCAGCAGCAAGCGCCTCAGCGGCACGAACGACGTCGCCACGGTGATGGACATCGGCGTGCAGGGCCTCACCACGGACGACGGCATCGGCACACGCCTCGCCCCGGCCGGGGACGTGAACAACGATGGCCTCGCCGACATCCTCATCGGCGCGCCGCGCTACAGCAGCCGGGACACCGGCGCCGCGTACCTCGTCTACGGGGACTCCGCCGTGAGCGGCCTCGCGTCGGTCTCGTCGTTTACCCGCTGGGAGGTCACCTCCAGCAGCACGAACGACTACGTCGGCAGCGCCGTCGGCGGCGTCGGCGACACGAACGGGGACGGCTTCGACGACTTCGTCATCGGCGCCGTCGGTTACGACTACTCCTCACGCAGCGGGAGCGGCGGGCTCTTCTTGTTCCTCGGCGGCGGCTACTGATCGCCTTGGCTCAGCTCGCCCACCCAGCGGGCCATGCCGCCGACGAGGTAACCGGCGTCATAGCCCCGCTGGCGTAACCACAGCGCCAGCTCCGCGGCCCGGGCGCCGCCGCCGTCCAAGAGCACGACGGGCCGCCCGCGGTGGAGGCGCGCCTCGGCCTCGGCCTGGAGCTGCTCGTAAGGCAGAGACATCGCGCCGGGGATGTGGCCCCGGGCGAAGGCGTCCGCGCCGCGCAGATCGACGAGCTGCGGGGCCTGGAGGTCCCCCTCGATGAGCTGCCAGGCCTCCACCCGGGGGTTGATCACAGGCTGTCGTCTTCGGCCTGGGTGGCGCCGGTGAGCACCCGGTACTCGACATAGACGGTCATGCCCGCCCGAGGCACGGCGCGGCCATGAAAGACCACGGCGTTGTCGCCGGGGGAGTAGGTCCAGCCGTCCACCTCCCGCATCGGCATCTTCGCCTCGTCGACCCAGACCACGAGCGTGTTGGGGTCGGGCAGGCGCTCTAAGGGGAAGGTGTCGGCGAGCCCGGCGAGCTCAAGGCCGATGCGGGAGAGGATGTCGGCGTAGCTCTCGGCGCAGATGGAGTCGAGGTAACCGCCGCTCAGCTCCGTGGCCTCGATGTACCGGGCCCCGGCGTTCGCCGCGGCGGTGCCCGAGGAGCAGCCGTCGGGGAGGTCACCGACGATGGCGTGGGCGGAGAAGTCTTGGTTCGGCGCCAGGCGGGACAAGGCGTCGAGGTAGTCCTGCAGCGCGAGGGGCGAGTGGTCGTCCTCGTCGGAGAAGAACACGACGTTGAGCATGGCGCCTTCGCGCACAAAGCCGGGGTTGGCGCCGGAGAGCGCGGTAAGCGCCATCTCCAACCCGCGCTCGTCGCGGTCGCCGTCGTCGCCGACCTGCACGGCGGCGGAGAAGGCCTCGCCCAGGGCGGGCGTGTCCCGGGTGAGGGGAGGGGAGGTCAAGACGCCGCCGTCGTTCGGGTCCATCGTCGTGACGCCGAGCTTAAAGTCGGCGTTTGAGTCTTGGAGCGCCTCGACGAAGATCGCGAAGTTCGCGGCGAGCTGCGCCTGTTCTTCGGCCATCGAGGCCGAGTTGTCGATGACGAAGAGCACGTCCGCGGAGACGTCGTCGTCGGGCTGCTGGAACACCTCGGTCTTGGTGAGCTCGGCGTACTCGTAGTCCGAGCAGGCCGCGAAGAGCGAGAGCAGGGCGAGGTTCGAGGGTCGCATAGGCGCTCACCGGTGGGGCCCTTTATGCTACACTACAAAGCCCTCCTGAGGAAGCCCCATGCTGCTCATCCACCTCCTTGTTGGCTGCGAGCCAGCGGCGATCGTGCTCCCCGAGATCGTCGAGATCCGGGTGGAGCCCGCCGAGGTCACCTTGCTGACGGGCGCCGACGGCGGCGATCCCGTGGCCTTCACGGCCATCGGCACCGACAGCAACGGGCGGGAGCTGACCCTAGACTCCGTGGAGTGGTCGGTGTCCAACCGTGTCGTCGGCGAGATCGACGAGGACGGCCTCTTCACCCCCGCCCAGAACGGCGGCCGGGCCTGGGTGACCGCGCGCCTCGCCGGGCTTGAGGCCGTCTCGGTGCTCACTGTGCTCTACGAGGAGGAGATCGTCGTTGAGGGCGCCGACAAGGAGGTCTTCCGCAACGAGAACCGCGCTGACCTCAACTTCTGGCTCTACCCCGAGGATGGCGTGAACATCCCGCGCAACACGCCGGGAATCCGCTTCATGTGGCAGAACGTCGGCGCCACGACCTACCGCCTGCAGCTCACCTCGGCGGCGACGGACCTCATCGTCTACACCAGCGCGACCTCCTGGACCGCGGACGAGGCCACCTGGCAGAAGATCACGGCGACGAACGCCGGGGGTGAGGTGGAGCTCAAGCTCGCCGCGGCGACGGCGGACACGGTCTACGTCGACGCGCCCCGCCGGGTCGCGGTGAACCGCCTGGACGGCCGCGGCTCCATCGTCTACTGGTCCACCTCCGCCGGGGGGCTCATGGAGCTGCCTTACGGCGAGCAGGCCTTTGAGCTCATCACGACGAACACGACCGGGCGCTGTGTGGCCTGCCACACGGTCTCCGAGACGGGCCTCGTCGCCTTCACCTACGACGGCGGCAATCAGCAGATGGGCCTGAAGCGCCTCTCGGATCTCAGCGACATCATCCCCGTAGACTCCGGCAACTACGCCAACTTCTTCACTTTCTCTCCAGACGGCCGCTACCTGCTCGGCGTGAGCTACGGCGCCTTGCAGCTCCGCGACGCCGAGACCGGCGTGTACCTCTGGGACATCCCGACCGGCGTGAGCGCCACCCACGCCGACTGGTCGCCGGACGGTGACCAGCTCGTGTTTGTCGCCGTCGCGGGCTACGGCGCGGACTGGACCTTCACCGGCGGCAGCCTCATGGTGATGGACCACCTCGGAGACGGCGTGTTCAGCGCGCCGAGGACGCTCTTCGCGCCCACCGACGGTCGAAACGCCTACTACCCCTCCTGGTCCCCGGACGGGGAGTGGATCGCCTTCAACCAGTCCACGGGGGACGCCTACGACGACTACGACGCCAAGGTCTACGTCATCCCCTCGGACGGCTCGATGGCGCCGGTGGAGCTCGCCCGGGCCAACCAGACCGGCGACCTGTCGAACTCCTGGCCGCAGTGGGGGCCCCTGCCCGACGACGACATCCTCTGGCTGGCCTTCTCCTCACGCCGGGCGTATGGCGACGTGGTCGCGAACCAGCCCCAGATCTGGGTCGCGGCCTTCGACCCCTACCTCGCCCGGCAGAACAAGGACCCCTCCTTCCCCGCGTTCTGGATGCCCAACCAGGACGCCGCGCAGAACAACCACCTCCCGTTCTGGACCGACAACTGATGCGCCTCGCCTTCGCGCCGCCGCTCGTCTTGCTCGCCTGCGCGCCCCAGGAAGGCCCCATCGACGCCTCCGGGGAGGGCTTCGCCGCGTTCATCGGTGAGCCCGACACCCAGTACGAGCTCATCCCCGAGGGCCTGCCCGACGAGGTGCCCGGGCTCTTACGCACGGCGGCGGACCAGTCTACCTGGACCTTTCGCCTCGGCGAGCGCTGGGCTGATGCGACCCCGGCTGGGGAGTGGACGCTCTCAAAGGCCGACGGCCTGCGGGTGGCCCAGCAGCTCCTCCTGCCCAAACGGGTCAAAGAGGGCGAGTCCCAGGACGGCGTCACCGTGGTCAGCGTCGCGGAGCGTGAGGTCTGGTACGGCATCTTCCCCTCCGTCGCGACCGTTGAGGTCGAGTCCGGCGTGTGGGCGGGGGAGCACGCCTTCGCCGCCGGGGTCGGGCCGATCTTGCTCACCATCGACGGCGTGCGCTGGGAGCTCGCGGGCTACGAGGGGCTCTGATCAGCGCATCTGGCGCGAGCCTGGCCTGAGCTTCTGTCCTCCACGGTATAATCATGGCAGCTCCTCGGAGGTGCCACGATGGCGAGCAGGCGCGGAGAGCGGTCGAGGCCGGTGCCCACGGCGCGGTCCCGCGCGCCGTCGCCGCCCCAAGATCCACTGGCGAGCTCCGCCCTCGTGGACCCGCTCTCCCGCCACACCATGCAGCGGGCGCCGCCGAACGGCCTGCCTCACCAGTCGGTGCGGTATCCCCACGCCGCCTCCGGCAACTTCAACTCGCCCAACGACGGCGGGAATCTGAATCGTGCGGGCACGGTGCGGGCGACCATTCGGCACGACGACCTGCTCCCAGGCCAGGTGCCCGGGAACGCGCAGGTGCTCGGCTGGTGGTGGGTCGGGCAGATCACCGGCCAGAACCGCAGCGGATGGGTGCGTTTTCACCTCTGGAACGAGCAGCTCGGCGGGCGGAACGAGTCCACGAACCTCGTGCCCACCACCCAAGGGGACAACACGACCCCGGCGTGGCGCGGGTTTGAGGAGGCCGCGAAGGATGAGCTTTGGGGCCGTGGCACCGTAGCGAAGCCCGTACACATCGAGGTCAGCGCCACCTTTCACGCCGGGGGGCCCCAGGCGACGCCGCCCGCGGGGAACGCGCACCTCTACGCCTTCCCCGACCACATCCAGGGGCGGTACTGGACCTGGAACGCGGTGAACCAGAGCTGGGTGCTCGGCGCCGAGCAGCCCGACTTCGACATCGACGAGCCCGCCTTAGACGCCAACAACGTCGAGCACTACCTCACGAAGACCTCCGAGAACAAGCTGGAGAACGACTTCCAGGTCAACCACTGGCTCGCGATGCGCCTCCCCGAGCTGCGTGAGCGGCTCAAGGCCGCGAGCCCCACCATCACCGACGAGCAGAGCTTCTACAACTGGGCGCGGCGGGAGCTGTTCTTCTCGCCGGGCGAGTACGGGGACTTCTTGGGCGGCCAGAGCTCGTTTGACCGCCTCTGGCCGACGCTGCAGACCATGCTCCAAGACACCGTGAGCGGGCACAAGCTCCGGCCGTTTAAGGGCTGGGCGCCGAGCGGCGTGAACGCCGTGCTCTACCGAGACCGCCAGCGCAGCGTGCAGCAGATCAAGGCGGCGAACAACAACCTCGTCACCCTGCAGGACATGGCCCAGAAGCTCAACGTGCACATCTCGATCCTCTCGGCCTTCGGCGCGCTCCAGGACGTGCCCGCGGACCTCGCCTCGCTCTACCGGGCGCTCACCCTGAACCTCCAGCCCCGCACCGCCCTCGACGCCCACTGGCCCGCGATGGCCCAGGCCATTGACGAGGGGCGGCAGCTCTACTTCATCCCTGAGGTCCGCGGCGCGACGGTGGTGACCTGGACCGAGCGGGAGCAGCGCCGGGCGCAGATGGTGACGGACCTGCGCCTGGTGCGTGACCAGGGCCTCAACCAGCTCGTGCCCCAGCTCCAGCTCGGCTTCACGACCTTCGCCGACCAGAAGATCCAGGAGGCGGACGAGGCCGTACGGAAGCAGACCTGGAGCACCTTTGATGAGACCGAGGCGAGAGACAAGGCCCGGCGTGAGATCGATGGGGAGCTTCGTGGCCTCGTGGATCGGAGCCAGAAGGTCAACAACATGACCCAAGAGATCGGCCAGCTTCAAGGCCTGAACCAGCTCCACGGACGCGGCGCCGCCTTGTTCCAGACAAAGTCACAAGAGGCCGTCGACAGCACGGTGAACGGTCGGTACGTCTTTGAGACGCCCCAGCGGCTCCACGACGAGGCCCTCGGCCGACAGACCTTAGACGGCCTCGTGCAGCAAGCGCTCGCGCTTCATCTGCAGGGGGTCCCCCAAGGCACCTTGGCCGAACAAGCGGCCGTACAACGCATGACCCAGACCCTCAGCGAAACCCCGTGGACCACGTTCTTCTTCTTGGGCAACGGCACCGCGCAGGAGTGGGCCCAGCGTGAGATGCAGGGGTTCCCGCAGACGCTCGCCCAAGCCGAGCGCCGAGCGGCGCGGGCGGTGGTTGAAGAGGAGGTCGTCGCCGGGGTGACCGCGCGGATCTTGGTGCTGAAAGACAGCCGCGAGTATGAAGACATCACCGCGCGCCGGTACCTGCGCGACGAGTTTTTGCCGAAGGCCACGCGGAAGATCCGCGAGAGCGCGAACCTCACCACGGTCGCGCAGGTGACGCAGTACATCAACCACTACCTCCAGACCGAGCTGCCTCAGGCGGAGCGGCACGGGCGCGCGAACAAACGTCGCAAATGAGCGTGCCGGGTCGGCGCGTCGTGACAGCGCCACCCCGTCCTCTGCGGGTTAGTGGTCGAGGGCTCAGGCGGCTGATGGGCCGCGAGCTCCTCCTCTCACCGGAGCCTCCTCATGCGCGCCGTCGTCACCGGGGCCAGCGGCCTCTTGGGCGGGAACCTCGCCCTCTTGCTCCAGGAGGCGGGGCACGACGTCGTCTGCACCCGACGCGCGGGCAGCCGGGTGAAGCACCTGGAGCACGCCAAGCTCACCTGGGCCGAGGCGGATCTCGCGGACGAGGAGGCCATGCGCCGGGCCTTTGACGGCGCGGACTGGGTGTTCCACAACGCTGCGGCGGTGACCGTGCGCCAGAAGGTGTCGCCGACGATCTACGACGCGAACGTGCTCGGCGCCGAGCGCGCGGTGCGGGCCTGCCAGGCCGCCGGGGCGCGGATGATCTTCACCTCCAGCACGGTGACCATCGGGCTCGCGACGGGCCCCGAGCCCGCGGACGAGGGCGCGCGCTGGAACCTGCCCGAGCGTGGCCTGGGGGACGCCTACGCGGTCACCAAACGGGAGGGCGAGGAGCGCGCCTTGGCCTTGGCGGCGGCGGGGGCGGACGTGGTCGTCGTGAACCCGGGGTACATGTTCGGCCCCTACGACACGCGGCCGTCGAGCGGCAAGGTGCTCATCGAGCTCTGCCGGGGCGCCATCCCCGCGCTGACGCCGGGCACCAACTCCTTCGTCGACGTGCGCGACGTGGCCCGGGGCATGATCCTCGCCGCGGAGCGTGGGGTGAGCGGTGAGCGGTACATCCTCGCCGGGCACAACATGAGCTACGCCGAGGCCTTCCCGCTTTTCGCCGAGTGGCTCGGCGTGAAGGCGCCGCGGCTGAAGCTCCCCTACGCGCTGTGTGTGCCGCTCGGCTGGGCGGGCGACCTCATGGAGCGCCTGCGCGACGCCGAGCCCCTGATCAACTCCTCCACCATCGGCTACGGCTTCTGCCCGGACTTCCGCTTCTCCTCAAAGAAGGCCGAGGCCAACTTGGGCTACACCATCGGGCCGCTCCAGCCCGTGGTGATGGAGACCGTCGCGTGGTTCAAGGCGGCGGGTATGCTCTGAGCGCGGCGCTCCGGTGAGAAGCCAAGGCGGCGGGGCCCTGCACGCTTCGCAAAACCTTGTCGAGCGCTGCCCGCGCCCCCGCCTCGCGGCGTGGCATGATTGACCGATGAGCCCCCTCACTCTGCTCATCCTCGGCTGCGTCACGCGGGACGGTCCCGCCGTGGACGAGGACACGCGCGCGGTTGACGACAGCGCGCAGGACAGCGCGCAAGACAGCGTCCTCGACAGCGAGGCCTGTGAGCTCGGGGAGCCCAGCGTGGACGGGGACGCCGTCCCAGGCGGCACGCTCACCCTACGCGCCGATCACAGCGCGCGCTGGGAGGTCAGCGCCGGGGCGCTGTCCGCGGAGGAGGGCGCCGAGGTCACCTGGACCCTGCCCCTGGACCTCGCCGTGAACGTGCCCGAGGAGCTCGGCTTCGCCGCCACGGCCTGCGGGGCGCGGGCTGAAGGCCTCGTCACCGTAGACTGGCCGGTCTCGGCGCGGGTGATCGTGCTCTACAACCCGTTGGTGAGCGGCTCAGAGGACGTCGCCCGGGCCTACCTCAACGCCCGCGCGCTCCCGGAGACGGCGCTCTGCGGCGTGCCCCATGAGGACGACACGACCCTCCCGGGTGCGTCCTTCCCGAGCTTCCTCAGCGGGACCTTGGCCTGCGTCGAGCAGGTCGGCCCCCAGGTGCAGCTCATCGTCCCGGTCTACGGCGTGCCCTACAAGGTCACGGACCGCATCGTCGACATCGCCGACGCCACGCGCCTCGTCACGGTGAGCTTAGACGCCTTGCTCGTGTACGGCGCTGAAGCGATGGCGCTCACCCAGGCGGTCTACAGCCCGCTCTACCGCGACGGCGACAGCGTCACCGGGACCTACCCCCGGGCGGTGACCTTCGGCCAGCAGCGAGAGGTGAAGGGAGACGGCCTCTACCTCGTCACTCGCCTCGACGGGGCCGACGCCGCGGCGGCCATCGACGTCATCGACCGCACCGTCGAGGCCGAGCAGCTCGCCCGCGACGGCCTCCTCGACGGCGTGGTCTACGTCGATGGCCGCTTCGGCGACTCGCCCCCGGACCCCGCCGCCAGCTTCGGCAGCTACGAGTGGGGCGAGTGGAACATGTGGGGTGTCCGGGGCGTGTTTGAGGCGAACGGCGCCTGGCCCGTGGTCTGGGACGGGAACGAGGCGGAGTTCGGCACCGCCCCCGCGCCGCTGAACTGCCCCGACGCGCTCTTCTACGCGGGCTGGTACTCCTACTACAACTACAACGACGCCTTCGTCTGGGCGCCGGGGGCCGTCGGCGGCCACCTCGACTCCTGCTCGGCCTGCGACCTGCGCTCGGGCACCTGGTCCGCCGAGGCGCTCAAGCGGGGCATCACCGCCACCTTCGGCGCGGTGAACGAGCCCTACGTCGCCGGGATGCCCGAGTACGACCAGCTCTTTTACGCCCTCACCCAAGGCGCCACCTTCGCTGAGGCCGCCTATCAGTCCACCGTGGTCGGCGCGTGGATGATGGTCTTCGTCGGCGACCCCCTCTATCAGCCCTTTGACCGCGTCACGCGCTGACGCGGCCTGGAGAGATCATGAACACCCCGCGCTCGAACCCCCTCACGGCGCATTGGGAGACCCGCTATGGGCTCCCCCCCTTCGACGCGCTGACCTCGGAGGACTTCGCCCCGGCCCTCGTCCAGGCGATGCAGGCGCACGAGGCCGAGGTGCGGCTCATCCTGGACGACCCCGCGCCGCCGACCTTTGAGAACACCGTGCTCGCCTTGGAGCGCTCCGGCCGGCTGCTGCGCCAGGTGACCGGGGTGTTCTACAACCTCATCTTGGCGAACACCGACGACGTGCTCGACACGACCCAGCGGGAGATGTCGCCGCGGCTCTCCGCCCACTGGAGCAAGATCATCACCGACGCCCGGCTCTTCGCCCGGGTCGACGCCCTCGTCCGCGACCTGGACCGCCTGGGCCTCGACGCGGAGTCGCGGCGCCTTCTCGAGCGCACCCACCTCGGCATGGTGCGCGCCGGGGCCCAGCTCAGCGAGGCCGACCGCGAGCGGATGTCGGCGATCCTCGGGGAGCTCGCCGGGCTCGGGGCGCGCTTCACCCAGAACGTCCTGCGCGACGAGCGCACGATCTACCTCCCCCTGGACTCCGACGACGACCTCGACGGCCTGCCCGCGCCCCTCGTCGCCGCCGCCGCCGAGGCCGCCCGGGAGCGTGGGCTCCCCCACCGCGGCGTCATCACGCTCTCCCGCTCCTTGGTCGAGCCCTTCTTGACCTTCTCCCGGCGCCGGGACCTCCGCGCCCGGGCCTTTGAGCTCTGGATCCGCCGGGGCGAAGGGGGAGGCGAGACGGACAACCTCGGCGTCATCTCCCGGACGCTCACCCTGCGGCGGGAGCGCGCCGCGCTCCTCGGTTACCCCACCTTCGCCGCCTACAAGCTCGACGACACGATGGCGAAGACCCCGGAGACCGTGCGTGCGCTCATCCACGCGGTCTGGGAGCCCGCCCTGCGCGCCGTCGAGCAGGAGCGCGCTTTGCTCGTCGAGGCCGCCCGCGCCGAAGGGCAGACCGAGCCCCTCGCGCCGCATGACTGGCGGTATTTCGCCGAGAAGGTCCGCGCGGCGCGGTTTGACCTCGATGAGGCCGAGGTCAAGCCCTACTTCCCGGTCAACCGGGTCGTCGAGGCCGCCTTCGCCACGGCCCGGCGCCTGTTCGGGGTCACCTTTACCCCGGTCCACGGCCTGCCCGTCTACCACCCCGACGTGAGCGTCTACGAGGTCACCGACGCCAAGGGCGCCCACGTTGGCCTCTTCTTACACGACCTCTACGCCCGGCCGAGCAAACGGTCGGGGGCCTGGTCCTCGGCCTTCCGCGCCCAGGAGCGCCTCGACGGGGAGGTCCGCCCGATCATCGTCAACGTGCTCAACCTCGCCCGCGCGCCGGAGGGCCAGGTCACCCTGCTCACCCAAGACGAGGCGCGGGTGATCTTCCATGAGCTCGGCCACGGCCTCCACGGCCTGCTCTCGGACGTGACCTACCCCTCCTTGTCCGGCACGAGCGTCGCCCGGGACTTCGTGGAGCTGCCGAGCCAGCTCATGGAGCACTGGATTCAGAGCGAGGCCCTGCTCGGCGAGTTCGCCCGCCACGCCGAGACCGGCGCGCCGATCCCGCCCTCGCTCCTCGCCCGCCTCCGGGCCGCACGAAACTTCAACCAGGGCTTCGGCACGGTGGAGTTTTTGGCCTCGGCGATGGTCGATCTCGACATGCACACCACCGACGGGCCCTTTGACGACCCGGCGCGGCTGGAGGCGGAGAGCCTCGCGCGCCTGGGCCTGCCGCCGGAGATCGTGTCACGTCACCGCGCGCCGCACTTCGCGCACATCTTCTCCGGCGACGGCTACTCCGCGGGCTACTACAGCTACCTCTGGTCGGCGGTGCTCGACGCCGACGCCTTCGCGGCGTTTGAGGAGACTGGGGACCTGTTTGATCCCGCCACGGCGGCGCGGCTCAAGGACGTCATCTACTCCGCGGGCGGGCGCCGCCCCGAGGACGAGGCCTACCGCTTGTTCCGCGGCAAGATGCCCTCCGTCGATGGCCTGCTCCGCGTCCGGGGCTTCTTGGGCTGAGCCCAGGGGCCCGGGCGGCTCAGAGCTGATCGGCCCTCACCCCGTCCGGGTGGGGGCCAAACTGCGACTCAAACGCGCGCAGGCACTCCAGCGCCTCCCAGCGCTGGCCGAGGCGGGCGTAGGCCACGACGAGGAGCCGCAACGACTGCTCCCGGCTCGTCAGATCACCGTCCAGGGCGCGTAAGAAACACATCGCGGCGTGACGGACGAGGTGGGTCTGTAGGTAGATGAGGCCGAGGTTCTCGTACAAGAACCGGGCGTGCTCGTGGTGCTCGGGCCCGAGCCCCGTCGTGGCCTCCTCCAAGATGTGGATGGCGCCGTCGAGATCCCGGGCCATAAAACGTTCACCCGCCCGGCGGTTCGCCTCGACGGTCCAATGAAGCGGGGTCATGGGCGCTCCAGGCGGGGAGAGGCCGGGGTGTGCTGCAGGTGCGCCGGGTCCGAGGAGAGGTCGAAGTGCATCAAGGTCTGCCCGCCTCGGCGCAGCGCGCCTGACCAACGCCAGATCTGCTCGGGGTGCTCTGTGTCAAGTCGGATGTGTACGTCGAGCACGTCACCGTCCTTGGTGATCACCGTTGGCGTCGGGAAGAGGAGCTGGCCCCAGTGGGTCGTGCGCCCGGGGCCGGTGTCTAAGGTGACCGTCGGCGCGAGCTCGGCGACGAACCACCCGGCCACGCCGCGCAGCCGACCGCCGCTCCGCAAGGTGAACTGTGCTTGATGATCGAGGGGGCGCTCGGCGAGGTGGAGCTTTGGGGGATCGAGGCGGTGGAAGAGGGCGGGCTCGGCCAGCGCCGCGTCCGGGCGCAGGTTCACGCCGTAACGACTGTGCAGGGCGGTGGTCCAGGCGGACCCCATCTTGAGGCCGAGCATCGGGCGCTCAAAGTGGTCTACGGAGCTTAAGTGAAAGCCGCCGACCGGGGCGATGAGCAGGTCCACCCGCCCCGGGCAGAACCGCGCGCCGGGCTTCATCCACCGGGCCGTGGCCTCGACGATGGGCAACATGCCGTCGTCCTCGACGAAGCGCCCCATAAACTCGCTGATCACGAGGTCGACGGGCTCAGGCGGCGTGAGGCTCGTGAACTCGGCCTGAATCACCTCGACCCGGTCGCTGAGGCCGTTCTCGGCGACCAAGGAGCGGGCGAGCCCTGCCACGGGCATCGCCTCGACGGCGTAGACCTTCTTGGCCCCGGCCCGGGCGGCGAGCATCGAGAGCAGGCCGGTGCCCGCGCCGAGGTCCAAGACGACGTCGCCAGGGCGCACCATCGCCCGGATGCCGCGCTCATAGGCGTCGACCCGGGCGAGATCCTCCAGCATCGTGCGGTGGTAGTCGAGCCCCCCGCCGTGGCCGCTGGCGCCGATGGGGGGTCGGAGGGTGGTCATGGCGGCTCCGCGAGGATGGGGCAGGGTGCGAACACCCTACCACACCCGCGGTGCCGGGCGGACCGGCTACCAGTCGATAACGTAGATCCGGCCGTAGCTGACCGACGACGAGGTCGCGCCGTAGCCGTGCGCGGTCACGGCGAGGTCATCGACGCCGTCCTTGTTGAAGTCGCCCGTGGCCAAGGTCGCGCCGAAGAAGTCCACGGACTTCTCACCCTGCACGCCGCCGTCGGCGTCCTCTTCAGTGAGCGAGGCCCCGGCCGCGGCCAAGGAGACGCCGTTGTAGATGTAGACCTGCCCGACGGTGTTCGCCTCGCCGTAGGTGTAAGACACGCCGTCCGGCGCGCCCACGGCGAGGTCGTCGACGCCATCCCCGGTGTAGTCGCCGACGGAGAGACCGTGGCCGAAGTAGGACGGCCCGCCGCCGCTGGCGATGGTCACGTCGGCGTCGGTCACGGCGAGGGTGCCGGTGACGCTCGTCGCCGTATCCCAGAAGAGGTAGACCGTGTCCTCGTAGGGGCTCGCGACGGCGAGATCGGTCTTGCCGTCGTTGTCGAAGTCGCCCAAGGCCACGCCGCCCCGGCGACCGAGGTCCTCATCCCGGCCAGCGCCCTGGATGACGGTCTTCGCCGCGCTGCCGACGGAGCTGTCGACGTTGAGGCTCGACGCGCCGCTCCAGATGTAGATCGCCCCTGCGCCGGACCGCGCGTCGGAGTTGCCGGGCGCGCCCATCGCGAGGTCGTCATAACCGTCGCCGTTGAGGTCACCGCCGCCGAGCCAGGCGCCGAGGTAATCGTCATCGTCACCGTCGAGGAGCAGCTCGCTGTCCGTGATCGTCAGCTCATCCCCGCTGGCGAGCCCGGCGCCGTCAAAGCCGTACACCGCGCCCTTGTAGTCCCCACCGCCGTAGGCCGGGTCGCCGTAGACGACCTCGTTGTAGCCATCCGCGTCGAGATCGAGGTGGTTGACGATCATCGTGTGGTAGGTCGGGCCGTCGTAGCTCGTCTGCATGAAGGTCTCGGCGCCGTCGAAGGTCACCGACGCGCCGTCCCCGGCATCCGCGGTGCTCAGCGCCCCGGAGAACACGATCCCGCCCGCGCTGGAGCCGTAGTAGTAGCCGTAGTAGGCGTCCGTCGCGGACCAGGCGAGGTCCACCTTGCCGTCGGCGTTCACGTCGCCGAAGGTCTGCGGGACGTGGCCGAGGTACTCACGCTGGTCGCCGGAGTAGGTGTAGTCGGCGTAGGTGCTCACCGAGCCCGCCCAGGTCGTGTAGTCGGCGCCGCTGACGACGTAGAGCGTGCCCTCGCTGTTGCTGCCGCGGTAGATGGCGCCGGTCACGAGGTCCACGACGCCGTCGCCGGTGATGTCGCCGACGCCCAAGGCCGTGTGGAAGCCGAGCCAAGAGTCTGTGTCTTGTCCGTTGAGGTAGCCGCCGGCCACGTCGAGCACGGGCACGACGTCCACGGACCCATCACAGTCGTTGTCTACGCCGTCCCAGACCTCGTCCGCGTCGGGGCTGACGCTGATGTCGTCATCGTCACAGTCGCCGGTGTCTACGGAGTAGCTGTCGCCGTCGTGGTCAACGCTCGTGCAGTTGTCGTTCACCGCGCCGGGGCTGCCCTTGTCACCGCCGCTCAGCGCGGAGCTCGCCGCGCACCAGCGGGCGACGTCGGCGGCGTCGGTGATGTTGAGGAAGGTGTCATCGAGGCTCGCGGCGGCGCCAGCGGAGACCGGCCAAGACGTCGTGTAGGCGAGGCTGAAGATCGTGATGCTCCCGGCGGTGAGCGTCAGGGTGTCGCCGCCGTCGGCCAAGGTGAAGCCGGAGCCCGCCCAGGTCCAGTCCACCGTCGCGCCGCCGTTCGTGGTCGTGTCGGCGCTCGCCCCGAGCACGGCGTAGCCGCCGACGTCGAGGATGACGTCGCCGTCGATGGTGAAGGAGCCGCCTTTGGTCGAGGTGAGGGTGAAGCCCTTGAGGTTCAGCGCCCGGCCCGTGTTGTTGAGCAGCTCGATGTACTCACCGACGCTGTCGTCGACGGCGCGGGGGTTGACGAAGAGCTCGGTGTAGAAGGCGTCGCCGCTGGCGATGAGGCTGTCATCCGCGAGGCCGGAGCAGTCGTTGTCCAAGGCGTCGGCCACCTCGGTCTGGCCGGGGCCGACGTCGGCGTTCGTGTCGTCGCAGTCCTCGCCGCCGCCGACGATGGCGTCCTCGCCGTCGCTGTCCTGGTCGTAGTCGCTGCCGCCGGAGCAGTCCTGATCAACGCCGTCGTACCAGGTCTCGGGGGCGCCGCCGTACACCGAGGCGTCGAGGTCATCACAGTCCTCACCGCCGCCGACCGTGGCGTCTTGGCCGTCCGCGTCCTGGTCATAGTCGCTGCCGCCGGAGCAGTCGGCGTCGACGCCGTCATACCAGGTCTCCGTCGCGCCGGGGTTCACCGCGGCGTCGAAGTCATCACAGTCGTCGCCGCCAGCGCCAGGGGCGAGGTAACCGTCCCCGTCAAAGTCCGATGACGCCGAGGCCTGCAGGGTGACCTCGCCGGTCTGCCCGTCGGTGGAGGTCACCCGCAGGACGCCCTCGTAGAGCTCCTCGTCCGGGGCGGTGAACGCCACGACGAGGTCACCGGACGCGCCCGGGGTGAGGCTCAGCGAGCCCTCGACGACGCTAAAGGTCGTGGAGCCCTCCACCGCGGCGGTGAGCTCCAGAGAGGCGACGCCTTCGCAGTCGTTGAGCACGGTGAGGCTCTGGGTCGAGGCCTGCCCGACGCTCACCCCCGCCCACTGCAGCTCCGAGGCCCCCAAAGAGAGCACAGGGCAGTTGTCATCTTCGATGCCGGGGCTGTCGGCCGTGTCATCGAGGACGATGGTGCCTTTTCCACAGCCTGCGGCGAGCAGGAGAACGATCAGGGACGGAACGCGCATGGGGAGCCTCGTCGTGGTGGGGCACAGGGTGACCAAAGTTCATGATCTTGGATAGCCTACGCCGAAGCTATGACACAGCTCTTACAATGCGGTGAGCAAGTGGGTGAGCCCGTGCCTGAGGGCGCCTTGGGGAAGATCGGGGTGTCGAGAGGAGTAAGTGTTGATGAACACTACGTCTGAGCCCGTCGGCGCGCTCGACATCCACTCCAAGCAGCGGGCCAGAGCCTTGCCGGTGTAGGTGGGATCGAGGCTGAGGCCGAGCTGCTCACGGGCGAAGGTGCGGGCCGCCTCCCCGGCCGGGGTGGGGTGCCCGTAGCCCGCGCCGATGACGCCGTCGTGGAGCACAAGACGGTCCGGATCAAAGGGTGGACAGTCCGCGCCCGAGGCCCGCAGGCGCCGCGCCGTGGCCTGGCCCAGCCAGGTCAGCGCCGTCTTTGAGATGAACGCGCCCTCGACGACCCGGACGCCGTGCACACGGGTGGGGAGCGAGGTCAAGCTGAGGCCCAAGGTGAGGCCGACGGCGGTGCCGCCGGAGCCGACCGGCACAAACAGATCCGTCGGCGGCGGGAGCAAACCCGACTTGACCTGGGCCTCCAGCTCCAGCGCCCCCGCCACCCAGCCGAGGTCGCCGAGCTCCCCGGTGCCGCCCGCCCAGACGAGGCTCGGCCAGGGCCGCCCCGCCCGGCGCCCGGCGATCAAGGCCTTCAGCCCCGCCCACGGCAGGCCGACCATGCTCCCGGCGGCCTCGACGGACGCGGCGTGGGCGCTGAGCAAGGCGGCGTTCTGCCGGGCGTGCTCGGTGTCGGGCTGGGGGAAGACGACGGCGCGTAACGAGACGCCGAAGGCCGGGCCGTAGAGCGCGGCGGCGACGAGGTAGTTGCTGCCGACGCCGCCTAAGGTCAGCAGCTCCCCGCCGTTGGCCACGACGTCTGGGAGGATCCACTCCAGCTTCCGGACCTTGTTGCCGCCGTAGATCGTCCCCGCGAGATCCTCCCGCTTCACCCACAGCCGGGCCCCGCCGCGGTCCCCGGCGGCCGCGCGCTCGATAGGCGTCGCCGGGCCGCAGAGCGACACCGAGGGCAGGGTGAGTCCAGGCAGTCGCGCGCGGAGCAGCTCAGCGGACATGGGGTCACTCCCGAAGAATCGTGAGGAGGGGTTGTAGCCCGACCACAGCTCTCGCGGCTATCGTGCACAGCATGGACTGCCTCACCGACGATCTGATCTCCGCCCACAACGGCGGCCCCGCCTTCCACCTGCCCGAGCCCCCGCCCGCGCTCTACGCCGCCGCGCCGCCGCCTCCGCCCGGCGCGAAGGGTGTCTACGGCGGGCGAATGGACAACCACGTCGACTCGGCGAACTTCACCGTGGCCTGGGCGGACGGCGACGCGACGACGAGCGCCGCGAACGTCGCGAGCGAGGCCCTGGAGGCCGCCTGGCAGGCCCTCGTCGAGGAGCAGGGCTGGGCGCCGCCGGTGTCCTCCGACGACTATTTTGTCTGGGTCATCCTCGACCCCAGCCTGAGCGGCACGGGCCTCACCTACGAGCTCTCGACGGATGACTTCCCGGACGGCTACCCGGTCATCCTGCTGAACCCGAGCTACGCCTCCAACACCCGGTTCTGGCAGAGCCTCGCCGCCCATGAGCTGAACCACGCGCTGCAGTACGCCCGGCGTGACTACGCCAGCGGCCGGGAGGAGCCCTGGTACTGGGAGGCCAGCGCGGAGTGGGGCGCCGAGCTCGCTTTGCCCGACGTGAATATGTACGCAACAAGCTCGGTGTATTACGCCGACGCGACAGACCTGCGCTACTCGTCCATGGAGGGCTATCACCAATACGGCATGTTCCCACTCAACGCTTTTGTTGAAGAACAGCTCGCCGGGGACGGGGCCATGCTGGAGGTCTGGGAGCGCAGCGAGGCCCTGCCGGACGCCCGCTGGGATGAGGTTCTCTCCGACAGCTTAGGCATAGACGCCCTCACGCTCTTCGCGCGCTTCTCGGCGGCCTACGCCGCGGGGGAGCTGCGTGAGAGCAAGCTCTACGAGGAGCCCGCGGAGATCACGAGCTTTGACGGCGCGGAGCTGAGCGGCGTGGTGAACTACCTCGGCAGCGACGTGCTTGAGGCGAGCCGCGGGCTGTGGGTGGAGGTCGCCGAGGGCGACGTTCTCTTGGGCGGCGCGAGCGGCGTCGGGGAGCTCATCTGGGTCGAGGCCGGGGAGCGCTTCACCGTGACCGGCGCGGGCGACGGCCAGCCCTACACCCTCGTCGAGGGCGAGGGCGACACCGGGATCGAGGACGAGGAGCGCCCCGGCGGCGGCAAAGGGGGCGGCGGGACCTGCGGCCTCGCCGCGCCGAGCGAGGGTGTGGGCTGGCTCGGGCTCCTGGGGCTCGTGGCGCTGCGCCGCGCTCGTCGATCCAGAGACTCGGTTAATGGGGCGCCATGACGCCACACACCGCCGCCTCGTGCACCCTGCTCACGCTCTCCCTCTCCGCCCTCGTCGCCTGTGTCGGCGCCACCGGCACCGGCAAGGACGAGCGCCCCATCGACTCCGCGTCGGAAGACACCGGGCGCCCGACGGAGGAGGACCCGAGCAAGGCCGATCTCAAGACCCTGGAGCAGATGCTCGACGGGGAGGTCGATCTCACCGAGGGCATGCTCACGGTGAGCCTCTCCGGCGGCTGGCCGATTCATGTCGGCGGCGACGAGTACCTCTTCGCCGCGCCCGCCCAGGGCCGGGAGCGCCTCGCCGTGGCCGGGGACTTCAACGGCTGGACCCCTGAAGACATGGCCCTTGAGTCGGGGCTGTTCACGCTCACCGTAAACATCTCCGCCCCCGAGGGCCAGCTCTACAAGCTTGTGGAGGGTGAAGACTACGCCGCCGACCCCTGGTCGCGGGCCTATGGCCAGGACGAGTTCGGCGAGCACTCCTTGGTGCGCGGCGGCGGGCGCCACCTGGAGCGTTTTTACATCCAAGGCGGCGAGCTTGACGACCGCTGGATGCGGGTGTGGGTGCCCGAAGGGGAGGTGACCCACACGCTCTACGTTCACGACGGCCAGAACCTGTTTGACCCCGAGGCCATCTGGGGCGGCTGGCGCCTGCAAGAGAGCCTCGGCCCCAACACCATGGCTGTGGGCCTCGACAACACCATGGCGCGTATGGACGAGTACACCCACGTCGAGGACTTCATCTACGGCGAGTGGATGGGCGGCAAAGGCGACGCCTACGGCGAGCTGTGGATGGACACGGTGCGGCCGATCATCCGTGAGCAGTACGGCGAAGGGGACCGGGTCGGCGTGATGGGCTCAAGCCTCGGCGGCCTCATCTCTATCCATTTTGCCCAGCGTTACCCCGAGGAGCTTGACTTCGTGGCGAGCCTCTCCGGCACCTTGGGCTGGGGCAGCATCGGCGCGGACAACGAGACCCTCATCGAGCGGGTCGCCGGGCCGGGCTACACCGGCGTGCCGATCTACCTCGACTCCGGCGGTGAGGCCGGCGAGGGCTGTGTCGACACCGACAAGGACGGCCTGCTCGACGACTCCCCCGACTCCAGCGACAACTACTGCGAGACCCGCCAGATGGCGGACACCCTCGCCGAGGCGGGCTGGACCTGGGATGAGGATCTCTGGCACTGGTGGGAGCCCGGCGCCGAGCACAACGAGGCCGCCTGGGCGGACCGCGTCAACCTGCCGGTCGGGATCTTCGAGTCCCTGTAGCGGCTGTCGCGTTTATTGACCTGTCGCACTTGAATAAATGATTCATGCGACAGGCTCAGCGGGCCTCGATGAGCCCCCGCTCGACGAAGAGGCGGAACCAGGGCCCGATGGCCGCGCCGAGCTCGTCGGGGTCGGCCCCGCCCTGGAGCGCGTGGTCTACGGCCTCGGCGACGGTGCGGCCTTGCTCGGCGTCCAGCGCGGCGAGGAGCGCGTCGGCGGCGGCGGGCAGCTCCAGGTGTCGCACCCGACCCTCGTGGCGATACACGACCACCCGCGCGTCACAAGGCTCCATCGGCGCTGGGGTCTCGCCGCTCAGCGCCTGGGCGCGCCAGCGATGGGCGTCCCGCTCAAGGCGCAGGCGCCGCGCCGTCGGGGAGCGGCCGAGGTGAGCCACGCCCAAGGTGGCGGCGTCGAGGGGCCGCGGCGGCGGGGCGTGAAACACGGCGAGCACGGCGAGATCGACGGCGGCGAGGCCGCGCTCCTCCTCCGTGGCGCCGCGCGCCGAGAGCCAGGCGCCCATCTCTAGGCCGAGGCGCTCCAAGGTCCAGGAGGTCGAGGGGTGAGCGCGGACGTAGGCGTCGAGGAGCTCGTCGGTGGCTGGGCCCCAGAAGGCCGTGAGGCCGGGGAGGTTCGCCCGGAGCGCCGCGCGGTGTCGCAGGACGTGCTGCTCGGCGTAGACCCCGATCTGCTGCGCCGGGCTCAGGCCCGGACCGCCGCCGAACATCGACCCGTCCAGCGGGCTGATCCCGCGGATCATCAACAGGAGCCGGGCGCGCCAGTCGTCGGGCAGGGCCTCGCTCATGGGGCCTTGGCCTCGTCGCGGACGCGGCGCGCGGCGTCGGCCTCGGCCTGCAGGCGCTCAAAGCTCGGGATCAGGTCGTCCCACTCGATGAGCGTCGAGACGGGGCCCGTCTCGCGGATCACCGCGGAGTAGAGCGCCCAGACCTCGTCGCAGACAGGGTAGTCGTGGGTGTCGAGCCTGAAGCCCTCCCGCACGGAGTGCCCGGCGAGGTGGAGCTGCACGACCCGATCCAGGGGCAAGGCGCGGAGGTACTCCTCCGGCGCGAAGCCGTGGTTCACGGAGGAGACGAAGACGTTGTTCACGTCGAGGAGCAGCGCGCAGTCGGCGCGCTCACAGAGCTCGGCCAAAAACTCGGCCTCGGGCATCGTCGAGGCGCGATAGCTCAAGTACGACGAGACGTTCTCGACGGCGAACAGCCGCCCGCTGCGGTCCTGGGCGCGTTTGATTCGGTCAACGACGTGGCGGAGCACAGCCTCTGTGTGGGGTAGGGGCAAGAGGTCGTGGGTGTTCACCCCGGCGTGGCCTGTCCAGCAGGCGTGGTCGGAGAACCAGGGCGGGTTGAGCCGCGCCAGGAGCGCCAGGAGGCGGCGCTCGTGGTCCTCGTCGACGGCGTCGCCCAAGGACATCGAGACGCCGTGGGGGACGACGGGGTAAGCGGCCTGCAGACGGCTGAGGTTGTCTAAGGGCGGGCCGCCGTCGAGCATAAAGTTCTCGGCGATGACCTCAAACCAGTCCATCCTGGGCCGCTCGTTGATCACGACGCCGTAATGGGGCACACGAAAGCCGACGCCGACCCCGAGATCGGGGACGGCGAAGCGGCTCACGCGGCGCGGCGTGCTGGCCAGGATCAGCCCGCCTTGGCGGGATCAGCGGCGCCCTCAGCGGGCTTCGCGTCGGCGGAGGGGCACTGGGTGCGGTCCTTGTGCGTGCAGCAGCCGCCCTGGCCCTTACACTCGTTGAGCCCGGCGCAGGAGTTCTTGCCCTCGACGTGGCAGCCGCCCTGGGCCTTGCACTCGTTCATGCCCTTGCAGGCGTGCTCGGCGGCCTTGGCCGGCTGCTCGGTGGCGGCGGCGGTCGGCGCGGCGGGGGCGGCCTCAGGAGCGGGGGCGGCGGCCTCGGGGGCCGTGGTGGAGCCGGAGTCGCCGCAGGCGGTGAGGCCAGCGAGGAGACCAGCGAGGGCGGCGGAGGTGAGCGCGGCGTGGAGAGAGCTGCTCATGGGTGTTGTCCTCTGAAGGGTCTACCAGCATAGCTTGGTCCCAGCCCGACGCGCCAACGGTTAAGGGTGGCGCCCTGAGGAGCGATCTAATGCCGCAGCGCCCGCCCGCCACCCGCGAGAGCTGGAGAAACAAGCCCTTCCCGACGCAACGCGCCCCCCTGCCGTTTGAGGGCCGCTACGACAGCGCCGAGCTCGCGCGGATCCTGCACGGCCTCGTGCCCGAGGACGTCGAGGACAAGTGGTTCGTGTTCCACGAGGACGGCTGGCTCTACCTGCACCGGGCGATGACGGGCTCCTGCATCTACGCGCTCCGCCTGCGTGTTGAGGAGGACGGCGCCACGATCGCTGGGGCTTGGGTCAACACCGACCCCGCCGAGTACACCGCCACGGACCGCGCCTGGGACCTGGCCTTGCTCCAGTTCCTCGTGGACGACCTGCTCGCCGGGCGCCCCCTGGACTTCCCGGTGCGCACGAGCCTCCCTGAAGACAAACAGCTCAACTTCCAGCACACCGTCGTCGGTCGCCGCCGCCGGGGCTGGGAGTGAACGAGGCCCGGGGGCTCAGAAGGGCACGCCGAGGGGCCAGAGGTCACGGCCGACGACGATGGCGTTCCGGTGCAGGTTGTCCCGGGCGATACGCACCATGGCCCGGGCCACGACCCGCACGGGGATCGGCAGCACGTTCTTGAGCTGGTCCGCGAGCTCGGGCATCGCCTCCACGGAGGCCATCCACCCGGGCAAGGCGCCGTCCCGGTCGTCGCGGAAGAGCGCCGAGGGGCGGACGAGGGTGTAGACGAGGCCGCTGTTGACCACGATGGCCTCGGCGGCGCGTTTGGCGTCGTAGTAGGGGCCGGGCACAGTCGAGGTGCCCAAGGCGCCGAGCAGGATGAATCGTTTGACGCCGACCCGTTTGGCGCTGTCCACGAGCTGCTGGGCGCTGTCGATGTCCGAGCGCTGGTAGGTGTCCCCGGTGCCGAACCGTTTCCGCATGGTGCCGACCATCGACACCACGACGTCGCAGCCGGTCATCGCCGCGTCCAAGGCGTCGGCGTCGGTGAGCTCAAAGAGCCGAGGCTCCGGGGGCCCGCTGTACTTGTTGGCGCTCTGGGGGCGGACCTGGGCGACGAGCTCAAGCCCGGCGCGGCGCGCCTCGGGCACAAACATCTGGCCCGTAGCGCCCGTGGCGCCAGCGATGAAGGCGCGCATGGTCAGCGCCTCCCGGAGCAGGCGGCGTTCGCCAAGGCGTCGGCGCGCTCGTTCTCGGGCACCCCGACGTGCCCCGCGACCCAGCGCAGCTCGGCCTTGGGGTACTTCTTGAGCTGGGCCTTCACTGAGGCGATGAGCTCCTGGTTGGCCTTGGCCTTCCAGCCCTTCGTGAGCACGCCCGCGGCGTACTGGGAGTCGGTGAACACCACGACCTTCTCCGCGCCGGGCACCCCGGCCTGGGTGAGCAGGTCCACGGCGAGGCTGATCGCCGTGAGCTCACCGACGTTGTTCGTGGCGATCCCGCAGGAGCGGCTGCCCTCGATGACCCGGCCGTCGCTGAGCTTGAGCACGGCGCCAGCGCCCGCGGGGCCGGGGTTGCCGCGGCAGGCGCCGTCGGTGAAGGCCATGTGGGTGCCGGCCAAGGCCGCGACCTGCTCCTTCGCCGAGGCCAAGGCGGCGGCGGCCT
>JAKLKD010000375.1 GCA_023150845.1 Myxococcota bacterium
GCCCGGCGCAGGGCCGCCGTGGCGCAGAGGTCGGGGGTGGCGTCGGGGGCGGCGGCGTGCAGGGTGTCTAAGGAGCGACGGGCCAAGGCGCGCAACGAGTCCGACGAGGCCGCGGAGAGGGGCCAGACGTAAGGCGGCGGGGCGGCGGCGCGGCCGTCGCCGGGGGCCGCGGGCGCCGCGGCGAGGATCACGTGGGCGTTGGTGCCGGTGATGCCGAAGCCGCTGACGCCGATCACCCGGCGGCCCGGGGGCCAGGGGCTCGCCTCGGCGCGGGCCTCGACGCCTAAGGTCGCCCAGGGGATGCGGTGGCTCGGCGCGCTGAGGTGGAGCTGGGGCGGCAAGGTGGGCTCGCCGAGGGTGATGAGCGCCTTGATGAGCCCGGCCACCCCCGCCGCCGCCTCCAGGTGGCCGATGTTCGCCTTCACCGAGCCCACCCGCAGGGGCTCCGCCCGGCCCTCCCCCAAGGCCGCGGCGAGGGCCTCGATCTCGATGGGGTCCCCGAGCGGCGTGCCCGTGCCGTGGGCCTCGACGGCGAGCACCTCGGCGGGGCTGACCCCGGCGTCGGCCATGGCCGCGCGGATCACCGCGGTCTGGGCCTCGCCGTTGGGCGCGGTGAAGCCGTGGCTGCGGCCGTCTTGGTTCACGGCGCTGCCCAAGAGCACGCCGAGCACCCGGTCGCCGTCGCGCTGGGCGGCGGAGAGGGGCTTGAGCACGACCACGCCGACGCCTTCGCCCCGGACGTAGCCGTCGGCGCCGTCGTCGAAGGCCCGGCAGCGCCCCGTCGGCGACAAGGCGCCCATACGCGCGAAGCAGAGGCTCAGCTCGGGGCTGAGCATGAGGTTCACCCCGCCAGCCAAGGCCATGGCGCAGTCGCCGTCACGCAGGGCCCGGCAGGCGAGATGGATCGCGACGAGGGACGAGGAGCAGGCCGTGTCGATGGCCATGGCCGGGCCGCGGAGGTCGAGGGTGTAGGCGAGGCGCCCGGCGGCGGCGGAGAGCGCGCTGCCCGTGGCCGACCAGGGGTCGAGGCGGGCGGGCTGGCCGCTGCGCAGGTGGCGGGTCTCCCAGTCGCTCGCGCTCACGCCGACGTAGACCCCCACCGAGCGCCCGGCGAGGCTGTTCGCCGGGATCCCGGCGCGCTCCAGGGCCTCCCAGCTCACCTCCAAGAGCAGGCGCTGCTGGGGGTCCATCGCCAGGGCCTCCCGGGGGGCCACGCCGAAGAAGCGGGCGTCGAAGCCCTCGACCTGGCTCAAGAAGCCCCCGGCCTTGGGGGCGAGCTCCGCGCCGGGGGCGCCGTCCCAGCGGCCCGGCGGCACGACGCCCACGGCGTCCCGGCCCTCGTAGAGCAGGGCGCGCAGGGCTTCAGGGCTGTCTGCGCCGGGGAGCCGGGCGGCGAGGCCGATCACGGCGATGGGCTCCTGGGCGGCGGCGGCGGGCCGGGCGGCGGCGACGGGCAAGGGGCGGCCGACGAGCTGCACGAGCAGGCGGCGGGGGCTCGGGTGCTGCCAGAGCAGGCTCGGCGGGAGGCTCTGGCCGAGGAGCCGGGCGAGCTCCTCGGAGAGCCCGACGCTCGCCACGGAGTCGAGGCCGAGGCTCGTGAAGGGCGCGTCGAGGTCGAGGGCGTCGGGGGCGCCGGGGGAGAGCCGGGCCCGCAGCCAGGCCTCCAGGGCCGCGGCGTCCACCCGGGCCTGGGACGCGCTGGGGGCGGCGCTGGGCTGGGCCGCGCGCCAGACGTAGAGCGCCTTCACCTGCCCCGAGCGCCAGGCCGCCCGGGCCGCGTGGCGCTGCACCTTGCCGCTGGAGGTCTTGGGCAGGGCTTGGGGCGCCAAGAGCGCGAGGCCAGAGACGGCGAGGCCGTGGGCGTCGGTGACCCGCTCGCGGATCGCCGCGGCGAGGCTCGCCAGGGCCTCGGCGCCGCCCTCCCCGCCTTGGCCGAGGCGGCGCTCGTCCACCTCGGCGAGGATGACGAGGCGCTCCTCGTCGCCCTCCTCCACGGCGAAGGCCGCCACGCAGCCCGGCCGCACGGCGCGGTGGGTGTCTTGGGTCGTCCACTCGATGTCTTGGGGGTAACGGTTCTGCCCCCGGACGATGATCATGTCCTTGAGGCGGCCGACGACGTAGAGCTGGTCCCCCCACAGAAAGCCGAGATCCCCGGTGCGCAGCCAGGGGGCGGGCTCGCCGGGCGGGGTGTCGCCGAAGGTGGCGGCGCTCTCCGCCTCGCGGCGCCAGTAGCCCGAGGCCACGCAGGGCCCAGAGACGCGGATCTCCCCCACCCGGGTCGGCGGGCAGAGCAGGCCCGTCTCGGGGTCGGTGATGAGCACCCGGGTGGAGAGGTGCAGGCGGCCGCTGCCGGAGAGGATCCGGGCGTCGGGGTGGTCGGCGGGCACCTGCCGCACCGTGCCCAGCTCCAGGGCCGCGGCGTCCACGGTGAGGGTCTCCGGGGCCACACCGACGGGCTGAATCGTCACCTTGAGCGTGGCCTCGGCGAGGCCGAAGGCCGGGCAGAAGGTCTCCGGGCGGAAACCTACGGCGGCGAAGGCCTCGGCGAAGCGGCGCATCGTGCTCGGGCGCACGGGCTCGGCGGCGATGACCGCGCCCCGCCACGACGAGAGGTCCAAGGTGGCGAGGGCCTCCGGGGTGGCGCGCTGGGCGCAGAGGTCAAAGGCGAAGGTCGGCGCGGCGTTGTGGGTGCCCCGGTGGCGGGTGATGAGCTCCAGCCAGCGCAGGGGCCGCTGCAAGAAGGCCTCCGGCGGCGTGATCACCCCCTTGAAGCCCTGGGCGATGGGCTGGAGCAGGCCGTAGATGAGGCCCATGTCGTGGTAGACCGGCAGCCAGGTGACCATGACGCTGTCCGAGTCGTGGCGCAGGGCGGCGTCGATGTCGGCGAGGGTGTAGAGCAGGTTGTCGTGGCGGATCACCACCCCTTTGGGGGAGGCCGTCGAGCCCGAGGTGTACTGGAGATACGCCACGCTCTGCCCGCTGAGCGCCGGGGCCCGCCACGAGAGCGCCGCCTCGTCGGGCACGGCGTCGGTGGCGATCCACTCCAAGGCGGCGAGCTCCGGGGCGAGGTGCAAGAAGCCCCGGGCGGCCTCGGCGACGGCGGCGGTGCAGATCACCGCGCTCACCCCGGCGTCTTTGGCGATGGCCTGGAGCCGGGGCAGGGTCCGGTGCAGGCGGGCGGGCTCCGGGGGGTAAGCGGGCACGGCGACCACGCCGCCGAAGAGCGCCCCGAAGAAGCCCGCGAGGTAGTCGAGGCCCGAGGGGTAGAGCATGAGCACGGCGCGGCCCTGGAGCCGCCGCTCCTGCAAGGCGGCGCCGATGGCCCGGGACCGACGCTCCAGGGCCTCGATGCTCAGGGTCTCCTCGTGGAGCTCCCCGGCGGGCGAGAAGATCGCCACGCCGCGCCCTGGGGACTCGGCGCGCCGTGACAACAGGTCCACGAGCGTTCTGGACGCCTTGAGCACCGCGCTGGACCCGGACATTCTCGCTCCACACACCCGCGCGTGGCCGCCCTCTTGGGCCGCGCGCGGCGCCTCAGCGCGCCACCCCTGGGTCGGGGACGCCGCCGCCGGGGTCCAGTCCTTGCCCCGCGGCCTGTGGGTCTTGGTTCGGCGCGGCGTAGAGGCGGAACACCTCCACGGACCGCCCGCCGGCCGCCGCGCGGGCGCCGACGGAGCGGCCAGGGACCGAGGACTCCAGGAGCGTCCAGGTCACCTGGCTGCAGAGCAGCTCACCGGGCTCGGCCGCGGCGAGGAGCGCCCGGCAGATCTGCACGGTCACGCCGACGGGCGCCGCGGCCCGGGCGAGGTCGCCGCCCCACTCCCCGAAGATGCAGGGGCCGGTGTG
>JAKLKD010000029.1 GCA_023150845.1 Myxococcota bacterium
CGACCCCCAGGGCCACCGGGGCGGCGCGGGCGCCCCAGGCGAGGCCTCGCGCCGCGCGCACACGGCGCGAGAGCGGGGAGAGGCGTGTGGTGAGCGCGTCGAGGGCGGACATTCGGCGGAGGGGGTGTCGGAGAGGAGCGACTCTGCTAACGTACATGCGCCCGCGCTGGTTGCGCCGCCCCCAGGCCAAGATGCGAATCCTCCTCGTCGAAGATGAGCCCGAGATCCGCCATGTCGTCTCCGAGTACCTCTCGGGGAGCGGCCATCAGGTCGTCGCGGCGGCCTCGGGCCACGAGGCCATCGAGCTCATCGAGCGGGCCGAGCTCGCCTTTGACGCGGCGATCGTCGATTGGCAGATGACGGGCATCTCCGGCCGCGACGTGCTGGAGCTGCTGCATGAGCGTAATCCCCGCACCGCCCTGTTCTTGTGTACGGGCCTCGGCCAAGGCCAGCTCCCCGAGCGCCCCACCGAGGCGCCTCTGCAGGGGATCTTTCACAAGCCGTTCTCGATGCGAAGACTGAACGAGGCCCTGCACCGCGTCATGAGAGCGCGCGGACAGGGTTGACAAAGCGGCGGCACAGCGCTCGCGCAAAAAAAGTTAAGAAAACCCTTGCCACCTCGGGGGGAATGCGCATACCCTGAGAGTGTCAATTGACGCTCGCGTCACCTGACCTGAGAGCACCAGCCTCCCCCGCCGGACCCAATCTGGCAAATCAGCGTCTCCTCCATCTCTTGCGGTGAGGGGTATCAGCGGGGGAGGCTCTCCGCCTCATTCAACGCCGGGCCTTCGGGCTCGGCGTTGGCGCTCTGGGGCTAAACGCCGTGGCCCCAGCTTAGGCGACCGCTCAAGGCGCGGGCGTCTCCGGCGGCGGCGGGCGCACCTGAATCGGCGGCTCCCCGCGGCCTGGCCCCCCACGCCCGCGTGGACCGCCCGGACCTCCAGCGCCCGGACCACCCGGACCACCCGGACCTCCAGCGCCCGGACCTCTCGGCCCCGCGCCCTCCCCGCCCGGACCGCCCGGCGGCGGACCGCCCCCCTCCGGCGGCAGGCCCTCCCCTTCGGGGCCGCCCTTCTCGTCGCGGATGGTGTGCCGGTGCATGTGGGGGCGCTGCACAAACTTGGTGCAGGTCTCGGCGATCTGCGGGTTCTCAATCTCCCGGCACAGCCGCAGCGTGTTCGGCTCGTGCTGCTGGGTGATCGTGTAGAGCAGGTAGTCCCGGGTGACCGGGGTGAGCTTCGGGAGCCAGGCCTCGGCGGCGACAGGATCCGTGGCCCAGAGCGCCAGCACGGTGTCGATGTAGCACTGCTCCGCGGCGTCTTCAGGCAGGCGCGCGCAGTCCTCGGGGCTGTCCGCCGAGCAGGCGCTCAAGGTGAGGCCCAGCAAAGGGATCATGACGGCGAGTCTTGGGGTGCTCATGGAGGGCTCCATGCGCTTGGAGTTTGCATCGATCCCCTTCACCGTGCAAGGAATGAGGACCCCGAGGGCCTTATGCTCAACACTCTGCTCAACGCGTTCTCTGGCCCTGGTGGCGTCTTCATGGTCGTCATCACGGCGCTGGGGGCCTTCTCCATCGCCGTCGCGATCGAGCGGGGCGTGCTCTTGTTGTGGCGCTGGCGCCCGCCCCAAGACGTCGTCGAGGCGCGCCTGCGCCGCGGGGCCCTGGCCGAGGCCGCCGCGGCGACGGCGGGCACCCCGGTGGGCGCGGTGATCGCCGCGGGCGCCGCCGAGCAAGATCCCGAGGCCGCCTGGGAGGCCATGGGCGCTGAGGCCGCCATGGCTGAAGCCCGGCTGCGCCGCCGCATCGGCGCCTTGGGCGCGGTGGCGAACCTCAGCACGATGATCGGCCTCTTGGGCACGGTCTATGGGCTCATCTTGGCCTTCTCGGCCCTGGGCGACGCCACCGCCGGGGAGCGCGCCGTGCGGCTCAGCGAGGGCATCTCCGCGGCCATGGCGACCACGGCCTGGGGCCTCATGGTGGGCATCCCGTCCTTGGCGCTGCACGCCTGGCTGGAGGGGGTCGTGAGCCGCCACATCGCGCGCATCGAGTCGGCGGCGGGCCTCGTCGCCTTGGCACATCGGAGGCCCTCATCCGAAGGCTGATCCCCAAGGCCCCACCGGCCCCAGCCGATCCTCGGCCCGCGCTCCTGAGCGTCATCGCGCTCATGTTCTTGCTGCTGCCGTTCCTCTTGTTGACCACCTCCACCCAGCGCCTCGTGGGCCTCAGCCTGAGCCTGCCTGAGCTCGGCGGCCTCTTGCCCCCGGAGCCCCCGGGCCGCGTCGAGCGCGTAGAGGTCGAGGCCCGGCCCGAGGGCCTGCGGGTGCTCGCCCAGGTGCGCCGCGCCGACGTCATCACGAGCGCCGGGGACGTGCAGGCCTTCGCCGTGAGCCTGCCCAGCCAGAACGGCGAGGCCGACCTCGCCGGGCTCCAGGCCCAGCTCCGCGCCCTCAAGGCCCTGGACACCACCCGCCGCAAGCTCACCCTGCGCCCCAGCGACGCCTTGCCTGGGCAGACCGTGGTGGCGCTCATGGACGCCGCCCGGGGCGACGCCCAAGGCGAGCTCTACCCCGAGCTGAGCCTCTCGACGCTCAACGACGCCCCGCCGGAGGCCCCATGAGGCGCGGCCTGCGCCCCCTGCGCGTGTCTACGGGCAGCACGGACCCGCTGTACGCCGCCCTGGCGCCGATGGTCGACGTGCTGACCATCCTGCTCGTGTTTTTGCTGCGCACCTGGTCCACCGATCCGCCCGTGCGCCCGGACGACCCGAGCTTTCAGCTCCCCTTGAGCGTCGAGGAGGCCCCCGTCGGCGTGGCGAGGCGCCTCGACCTCGCTGAAGGCGAGCTGAGCCTCAACGGCGCGCGCATCGCCTCCACGAAGGCCAGCTTGGAGCGCGACGAGGCCGTCATCCCCGAGCTGGTCACCGCCTTGGCCGCCGACCCCGACGCGCCCCTGCACATCCGGGTGGACGCCGACCTGCCCTACGCCTTGCTGCGCCAGGCGCTCAGCTCGGCCCAGGCCGCCGGGGTGCGGGACGTGACCCTCGTGGCCGCGTCCCGGGCCGGGCTTTAGACCCGCTCAGACCGTCGGCCGCTCCTCTTTGCCGTCGGCGTGAACGGCGAACCGCGCCGGGTCGTGGCCGTGCACCGGGCCGTCGTCGGGCCAGGGCCAGCCGCCAAACTGCGTGGTCTGGTAGTCGCGGAAGGCCTGCTGAATCTGGGCCGTCGTGTTCATCACGAAGGGTCCGTAAGACACGACGGGCTCGCCGATGGGGCGGCCCTGGAGGAGCAGCAGCTCGACGGCGCCGTGGGCGACGAGGGTGACCTCGGCGTCGCCCTTGAGCCGCGCGCCGTGGCGCCCGGGGAGCTTGACCTCCCCCACGCCGACGCCGTCCCCAGCGAAGAGGTAGATCATGCGGTTCACCCCGGCCTTCGCCGCGGGCAAGGTGAAGCGCGCGCCGTCGTCCATCCGTAAGGTCCAGATGGCCAGCTCGGCTTCAGCGGCGGAGGCCCAGGAGTCCGGCGGCGGCGCCGGGGGCTTGGCCTCGGCGTAGGCCCCGGCGACGACGGTGAGCGTGCTGAACCGCCCGTTCTCATCCTTCACCGCCACCTGGGGCACGTCCTCGCTCCAGAACATCGTGAAGTGCGGCGGCACCATCTTGTTCTTGGCCGGGAGGTTGAGCCAGATCTGGAACAGCTCCGCGGGGTTCGGCTGCTCGGTGCTGAGCAGGGGGAACATCTCGGCGTGCACGACGCCGCGGCCCGCCGTCATCCACTGCACGTCGCCTTTGCCGTAGCGGGCCCGGGCGCCCATGGAGTCGGCGTGGTCGATGTAGCCCTGGCGCGTCACCGTCACCGTCTCGAAGCCGCGGTGCGGGTGCTGGGGGAAGCCGGGCACCCGGCGCCCGTGGTACATGCTCCAGCCGTCCTTTCCGCCGAAGTCCTGGCCGATCTGCCGCCCGCTGAGCGAGGCCGCCGGGGCGAGCTGGCCGTCGCCGCGGGGGTAAGCGTCGAGGTGGTGAACGCAGAACAAGAAGGGGTCGAGGGTGGGCCAGGGCGGGCCGCCGAGGGGGAAGGTCTCGAGGACTGGGTTCATGGGCACCTCCGGGGCGTTCACGCCGGGGTTGGGGTCGTACCCTTGTGATGCAGCGCGGCGGTGATGGTTGCGCGGCGGGGAGTTACGGGGCGCTCTCGTGGAGTGAGGAGACCGATGTCGATGGACTGGCCGAAGCTGCTCAACAACACCCGCCTGGGCGCCGAGCACCAGCCCACCGCCCATGACCGCCGGGGCTACGAGCGCGACTACGACCGCGTGCTCTTCTCGCTGCCCTTCCGCCGCCTGCTCGACAAGACGCAGGTGTTCCCGATGCCCGCGAACGACCACATCCACAACCGCCTCATCCACAGCGTCGAGGTGGCGTCTGTGGGCCGCACCTTGGGCACCTGGGCCGGGGAGAAGCTCATCGAGCAGGGCGTGGACCTCGGCGGGGCGCCCCCGAGCGCTCTGGGCGACATCGTGGCCTCGGCCTGCCTGATGCACGACATCGGCAACCCGCCCTTCGGCCACGCCGGTGAAGACGCCATCGCCTCGTGGTTCCGGGGCGCGGGCCGGGAGCACCTCGACGAGCTGAACGACGCCGAGCGTATGGATCTCCAGCAGTTTGAGGGCAACGCCCAGAGCTTCCGGGTGGTCACGCGCCTGGAGATGTACGGCGAGCACCGCGGCGGGATGCAGCTCACCTTGGCCACCTTAGGCGCCGTGGCGAAGTACCCCCAGGCGTCGGTTCACCGCAAGAAGGGCCACGCCGGGCACAAAAAACACGTTGCGCGCAAGAAGTTCAGCTACTTCCAGGCTGACCGCGCCGCCTTCGCCCATGTGGCCGAGGGCTTAGGGCTCGCCGCCGTTGAGGAGCAGGCCTGGGCGCGGCACCCGCTGACGTACCTGGTCGAGGCCGCCGACGACATCTGCTACAGCATCCTCGATCTGGAGGACGGCTACACCTTGGGCTTCGTGGGCGCGGAGCAGCTCTCGGCCCTGCTCATCAAGGCGCATGGGCGCCAGCCGCAGATGAGCCTCTCCGACCCCCGCGAGCGCATCGCCTACCTCCGGGCGCGGGCGATCAACAAGCTCGTCGAGCAGCTCGTCACCGCCTTCATCCAGCACCACGACGCGCTCCTGGACGGCACCCTGGCCGAGCCCCTCGCCGGGCTCATCCCCGCCCGGGCCACCTTGGACGAGATCAGCGAGGTCTCCCGGCGACTGTGTTACGAGGCCCCGGAGGTGCTGCGGGTGGAGCTCGCGGGCTACGAGGTGCTCGGCGGGCTCTTGGAGGTCTTCGCCCCGGCGGCCTTGGCCTTTGAGCCCGACGGCCGCCAAAAACGCGCGCTCAAGCTCATGCGGCTCCAGCGCCGGGCCGCCGAGGACTCGGCGTACAGTCGCCTCCTGCGGGTGACCGACTACCTCAGCGGCATGACCGACGGCTACGCGCTGCGACTGTACAAGGAGCTGCGGGGCATCGAGCTCCCCGGCGTTCAAGGCCGCGCCCCCGCTGGTTGATTCGGGGCGATCCGCTCAGAACATCACGTCCACGAGCACCTGCCCGGTGTGCTGTGCCTGGCTGAAGTCCTCACCAAACCGCGCGGTCCAGCCGCCTTGCACCTTAAAGCGGTGCTTGTTGAGGTAGTAGTTCACCCCGGCGGCGACCTCGTTGCCTAAGGTCTCCGTCTCGGTGACGTACTTGGGGTCGGTGCCCTCAAAGGCGTTGATGCGGCTGTAGCGCCCGGCGAGCTCCACCTTGGGCGTGACCATCACTGAAGGCTGCACCAGCCAGCCCCAGCCCGAGCGCGCGTACTCCGTCGCGGCCACGCCCGCGTCATCGGTGACGGTCCACGACTCCTCGCGGGCGTCCCGCAGCACGGCCTCCCCCATGACCGCCACGCCGCGCCACTTAAACACGAGGTCCCCGGCGAGGTGCAGGTAGTCCGCGGTGCCTAAGGTGTAGGTCGTGGACGTGGTGCTGCGGGCGCGGTTCGTGTTGAGGTTGTAGGCCGCGCCGAGGCCCAAGGCGAGGCCCGGCGTCTCACGGCGGTTGAGGTCGCCTTCGCTGTCGTCGTCTACGGGGCCCAAGGGGCGGAGCTCCACCCGGGCCACGGCGAGGCCGCCAGGCGCCTTCTCGGCGATGGCGTTGCCGCCGCCTCCGGCGAACACCCCGAGGCGGTACGCCACCATCGAGCCGCCCAAGGCGTCGGAGTACAGATACGCGCCGACGTCGCGGTCCAGGGTCAGCTCACTCACCGGGCGGGGCCGGTCGGCGAGCTGCAGCGAGAACTCGCGGATGGTGCGAGCGCGGTCAAACGGCACGAAGAGCTGGCCCACCCGCACGCTGGCGTTGGGGTTGTGGCTGAAGTCGAGGTAGGCGTCGAAGATCGGGGAGATCGTGCCGTCGCGGTAATCGTTCGGCGCCAAGGCGAGCTGAAAGGTGTAGCCGATGTCTTCAGAGAGCGTGTGCCCGTTCAGCCACACCCGGGCGGTGTAGACACGGCCGATCGTGGTGAACTCCCGCGCCTCGTCGCCGGGCGGCGGCGTGGTGACGCTCTCCCGGAGCTGAATGCGACCGCGGACGTTCATCGAGAACTGCCCGTCGTCGCTGGTGACGGTGAGGCCCTTGCCGGTGTCGCCGGTGACCTCGGCGGCCTGGGCGACGGCGGGGGAGAGCGTGAGGACGAGAAGCGGGAGGATGCGAAGGGGCATAGCGGACTCCGTGCGGCGCTGACCTAACTGCAACGGCTGTGCCACGCCGCTGGTGGGTCGGGCGGTGGCAAACGGCGGGATCTCGACGGCGACGCCACGCTCGGTCGTGGCCGTGGGCGCGGGGGGGCGTGGTGGGCGCGGGGCTCGCGGCCAACCCTCGCCCCTCCCCCGCTTGCCAGCGCCGCCCGCGAAGCCTACGCTATGGCCGCGCCTGGAGTCCTACGTCATGCAGTCCGGCACCCTCCGCGACCCTCCCCTCATCGAGCTGCTCCTCAGCCTCGCCGCCCAGCGCGCCAACGGCCGCCTGGAGTGCGGCGACGGCCGCCGCAAGTGGACCTTCTGGTTTGAGGGCGGCAAGCTCAGCGCCACGAAGTCGAACCTCAAGAGTGAGGCCCTGGAGAGCCTGGAGGCCAAGCACCCCGACGCCGGGCCCGACGAGCTCGCCCGCATCCAAGGGCTCACCCGGGTTCACGGCGCGCTCCGCGCCATCGAGGGGGAGTGGAGCTTCACCCCCAACGACGCCCCGCCCGCCCGCAAGCCCGTGGACCTCCTCGCCGCCTGCTGGTCGGCGCTCGGCGACGCCGTGCCCGACGACCTCGCCCGGGCCCGCCTCGCCGGGCTCGACGGGCGTTTCCCCCGCCTCAAGGTCGGCGGCGGCGTGAGCCTCGACGACCTCCCCGTGCCCCCTGAGCTCCGCGCCGCGCTCATGGACCTCGACGGCCAGCGCACCCTCGCCGACGTGCTCGACTTCATCCCGATGCCCCCGGAGGTCGCCCGGCGCGGCGTCTACCTGGGCCTCCTCGCCGGGGTCATCAGCGTCGATGAGCAAGGCGCCACCACCCCCAAGGTCACCGTCGAGACCGGCTCCCCCCGCGCAGCCGAGGCCCCCGCCGCCCCCGCAGACCCCGAGCTCGACCGCCTCCGCGCCGAGCAGCGCCGCGTCAACGCCGCCGCCAACCACTTCGAGCGCCTCGGCGTCGCCTGGGACGCCGAGCCCGCCGAGCAGCGCAAGGCCTACATGCGCCTCGCCCAGCACCTCCACCCCGACCGCTGGACGATGAAGCCCCCGGAGCAGGCGGAGATCGCCAACGCCGTCTTCGCCAAGGTGAGCGAGGCCTGGGAGGTGCTCGGCGACGAGGCCGCCCGCGTGGAGTACATCGACCGCGTCATCCACGGCAAAAAGACCGAAGACGAGCTGGCCATGGAGAAGGTCCAGGAGATCATGGCCGCGGAGAACGACTTTAAGCTCGGCCTCGGCGAGCTGAACAACGGCCGCATCCTCCAGGCCCACGAGGCGTTTAAGGCCGCCCGCGACCGCCTGCCCGAAGAGATGGAGTTCGCGGCGTTCTACGGCTACACCCTGTTTAAGCTCAACCACGGCAAAGACGACAGCCTGGCCAACGAGGGCGAGCAGCTCATCCGCCTGAGCATCGAGAACGGCACCAAGCTCTCGAACGGCTGGGCGCTCATGGGCATGTTGAACCACGACAAGGGGGAGCTGGAGGTCGCCAAACGCGCGCTCCTGACCTCGCTCAAGCTCCAGCCCACGAACCCCATCGCCCAGCGGGAGCTCAAGCGCCTGCAGCGGCGGCTGGAGAAGGACAAGGAGGCCGCCCCGGCGGCGGGCATCGGCGGCTTCTTCTCAAAGCTCTTCGGGAAGAAGTAGGCCGCGCCTCAGCCCCGGTACACGTCCACCAGGGCGTTCTTGAGCTGGGCCCGGCGCCGCTTGGCCCGGCCCTCCCGCACAAGCTCCGCCAAGGCCCGGGTGACCGCCTCGATGGCCGCGCGCCGGGCGAGGATCGGGTTCGGCTCGTCGCCGTAGAGCCCCTGGCGGATCGGCTCGGGCAGGCGCTCCAGGACCTGGCTCGGCGCGATCCCGCCGACGAGCAGCATACGCAGCCGCTCCCCCAGATCCCGGGGCTTGAGCGCTGAGGCGACGGCGGCTTGCAGTTCCATACGCTCTGGCTTTATGGTGAGAGCCCCCCGCGCGAGAGCGCCGATGGAGCGAATGATGGTCCTTCTCTTCTTCAGCTTCGCATGCGGTGACCCTGAAGTTGCGCCCGAGCCCAAGACGCCCGTCGATCTGGTGTCGCTCGTGCGCCCGCACATGGGCAGCGGCGGCCTCGGCTACGGCTTCGGCGGCCTCACCCCCGCCGCCGAGACGCCCAACAGCCTCGTGAAGGTCGGCCCCGACACACGCACGGGCTCGTCGCGCCTGAGCTTCAACCACAGCGCGGGCTACTGCTACGACGACACCCACATCCAGGCCTTCTCCCACACCCGCCTGCCGGGCATCGGCGTCTCCGACGGCGGCGCCGTGGGCTTCATGCTCAGCGACGTCGAGACCATCGACCCCGACCTCTACCAGCGCCCATTCTCCCACGACGACGAGGTCGCCCGCCCCGGCTACTACGCCGTCACCTTGCCCGGCTTAGGCGCCGTCGAGCTCGCCGCCACACCCCGGGCCGCCGCCCACCGCTGGACCTGGGAGGGTGAGGAGCGCTGGCTGACCATCGACCTCGGCCACACCACCTCGTCGAGCCACGGCGTCTACGACACCTGGATCGAGCTCCACGAGGACGGGCAGACGATCACGGGCTTCGTGGAGATGGCGGGCTCGCTCTCCAGCCGCGGCGACCGGGGCATGCCCGTGTGGTTCGTCGCCAAGCTCAGCGCGCCGTGGGTGGAGTCCCAGGCCTGGCTCGACGGCGCCCCCGCCGACGATCCCAGCGCCGCCGCCGGGGCCCGCGCCGCCGCCACCCTGCGGTTTGCTGTGCCCGAGCTGCAGGTGCGCATCGGCCTCTCCTCGGTGGACCTCGCCGGGGCCGAGGCCAACCTCGAGGCCGAGCTCCCCGACTTTGACCTCCCCGGCGCCGCCGCGTCCGCCGAGGCGCTCTGGCGCGAGGCCTTCGCCCCCTTCACCGTCACCGGGGGCACCGAGGACGACCAGATCCTCTTCGCTACGGCGCTCTACAACACCCGGCGCATGCCCACCCTGTTCACCGACGTGGACGGGCGCTACCGTGGCCTCGATGATTCTATCCACGAGGCGGATGGATTCATCTACTACACTGACTTCTCGTTATGGGACACCTACCGCACCCTGCACCCCCTGGTGATCCTGGCCTGGCCGGAGCTCGCCCGGGACTTCGCCCGCTCCTTGAGCCAGATGGGCGTCGCCCACGGCTACCTGCCGCGCTGGCCCGCGGGCACCGTCGAGTCCGGCACCATGGTGGGCACCCCGGCGGAGATCGTGCTCGCCGAGACGGCGCTCAAAGGCGTCAGCGGCTTCGGTGAGGCCGAGATCTGGCCCATCGCCGCCTCTCGCGCCTTAGACGCCGCGAGCCCCATCGCCCGGGAGGGCCTCTCCTCGACGCAGACCTTGGGCTACATCCCCTACGAGGAGCGCGGCGCGAGCGTGAGCATCCTCCTGGAGCACGCGACGAGCGACCACGCCATGTCCTTGTGGGCCGCGTCGATGGGCCTCACCGAGGAGGCCGAGGCCCTGATGGCCCAGTCCAAGGTCTTCGACGCCGTGTTTGACGCCGAGAGCCAGTTCGTGCGTGGCCGCTACGCCGACGGCGCCTGGGCGCCCCTGGAGGACGAGGTGTGGGGCGAGGCCTTCTCCGAAGGGAACGCCTGGCAGTACACCTGGATGCTGCCCCAAGACCCCGCCGCCCTCGCCGACGCCTTCGGGGGCGAGGCCGCCGCCGCGACGAAGCTCAACGAGCTCTTTGAGCTGAGCGACGCCGAGGCCGACAGCATCGGCCCAGACCTGTACTACTGGCACGGCAACGAGCCCGACCTCTGCTACGCGCCGCTGCTCACGCTCTTGGGCGAGCCCGAGCTGAGCCAAGACTGGGTGCGCTGGGCGCAAGACACCAAGTACTCCAGCGAGCACGACGGCTTAGACGGCAACGACGACGGCGGCACCTTGAGCGCCTGGTGGCTGTTCACGGCCATGGGGCTCTACCCGCTGAACGGGACCGCAGACTACGTCCTGCTCACGCCGCGTTTTGATGAGGTGCGCCTGCAGCGTGAGGGCCTCGACCTCACCCTGACGGCCACGGGTGAGGGCCACCGCCTCGACGGCGTGCGCCTGGACGGTGAGGCGATCGAGGGGCTCGTGGTGAGCCACGATCAGCTCACGGGCGGGTCGGAGCTGGTCTTCTCGCGGCGGTGAGGAGGCGGCCTCGCCCCGGGATCCGGCCGGGCGAAGCGACGTTCTGCGAAAAACTTCAGGCCAACGCTTGACAGGCCTCCGAGGCTCATGCTCTGATGGGGCATGATAATTCGTTCGTCGAAAGAAATAACCAACAAGGCGACCGGCGCGGACGGCGCGGTCCTGCGCGACCACAACGTCTCGCTCATCCTGCACCTCGCCTGGCAGGCCGGTGAGATCTCCCGCATCGACCTGGCCCGCGAGTCCGGCCTCGCGCCCTCCACGGTGTCCAAGATCGTCGGGAACCTCATCAGCGCCGGGGTGCTGCGTGAGGCGCGGGTCGCGTCCTCGGCCAGCGGGCGCCCGCCCATCGTCCTGCAGTACGACGACGCCGTGTACAAGCTCCTGGGGATCGACCTGGGCGCCACCCACGTCTCCGTCGCGGTCACGAACCTGCGCGGGCGGGTCTTGTCCTGGAAGACGCGCGTTCACAACGTTCAGGGCGACCCTGAAGGCACGCTAAAGCTCGCCGTGGCGCTGACCCACGCGGCCCTCGCCGAGGCCGGCGCGAGCCTGTCCTCCGTCGTCGGCGCGGGGCTGGGGGTGCCCTCCCCTGTCGATCTGGCCGACCCGGATCACCTCGCCGAGCGCATCTTGCCCGCCTGGGCGGGGGTGCGGCCCGGCGCCTGGCTCTCTCGGGAGCTGGGACTGTCCGTCGCGGTGGAGAACGACGCGAACCTCGCCGCCTTGGCAGAGGCCTGGCTCGGGGCGGGCCGGGGCGTCGGCACCTTGGCCTATATCAAGGTGGGCACCGGGATCGGCGCGGGGCTCATCGTCAACGGGTCGCTCCTGCGCGGCGCCAACGGCTTCGCCGGGGAGATCGGCCACACCGCCATCGACTCCTCGGGCCCGCCCTGCGCCTGCGGCCTGCGCGGCTGCCTGCAGTCCATGGTCGGCTCCGCCACGGTGCTGGAGCGCACCCGGGCGCTTGTGCGGTCGGGTCGGGTCAGCTCGGTCATGCACCAAGACCCCCTGACGCTGACCGGCGTGGCGCTGGCGGCGGCGGAGGGTGACGCCGTCGCGATCGAGGTCGTCGAGGCCTGCGGCCACTACCTGGGCCTCGCCATCGCCAACCTGTTCAACCTGCTCAACCCCTCCCTCGTCATCTTGGGCGGCGGGTTGACCGCCGCGGGGGATCCCCTGCTGCGGCCGCTCCGGGAGGCCATCGGCGCCCGCACGCTCTGGGCGTCCCTCTCCCAAGCCGAGGTCCGCATCAGCGCGCTCGGCCCCCAAGCCACCGCGCTCGGCGCCGCCACCCTCGTCCTGCAGGCGGCCTTGGCCGACCCGCGAATGTTCTCCCGCAACCCTGCCGCGCCACATGCGTAAACCACAACGGCGCATCCGCGCCAAAATGAGGAGATGTCATGACCCGCACCTTCCTGATTCTCGGCCTCCTACTCCCCATCTTCGCCTGTGGCGATAAGGACGCCGGGGAAGACTCCAACACCAACGACGGCACCGACTCCGCGGATCCCGAAGGCGACGCCGACGCCGACTCGGACGCCGACAGCGACACCGACGCCGACGCGGACAGCGACTCGGACAGCGACGCGGACTCCGACACCGACTCCGACAGCGACGCCGATCCCTCGGGCGAGGCGCTGATCGACTTCGACGACCCGAACGTCACCTACACCCTCACGGGCTTCGGCGGCGCCGAGGACTCCTCCGTCGTGGCGGATCCGACGGACTCCACGAACAAGGTCGCCAAGGTCAACAAGGCGAGCACCGCCGAGCTCTGGGCGGGCACGACCTTCTCCACCGGGGACAACTTCTCGATCCCCACCCTGCCGATCACCGCCGACGACACCGAGTTCACCCTGCGCGTCTGGTCGCCTCGGGCGGGCATCGAGGTGCGGCTCAAGGTGGAGGACGCCAGCGATCCCACCCGCTCGGTGGAGACCGTGGCGTACCCCACCTCGGCGGAGACCTGGGAGACCCTGAACTTTGACTTCGCCAACGAGGCCTCGGGCACCGCCGAGCTGAACACCTCCTACAACTTCAACAAGGTGTCGGTGTTCTTTGACTTCGGGAAGACCGGCGCGGACGGCGGCGGCGGCACCTTCTACTTCGACGACTTCGACTCCAACTTTTAGGCCGTCTCCTCGCCCCGTCTCGGGGCGAGCGGCCACCGGCCCAAGGCGCACCCCAACCTCCTCCCGTCTGGATTCGCCATGACCAGATTCCTGCTGATCACGCTCGGCTGCATGAGCTCGCAGGTCGCTTGGGCCGACCCCAACCACGTCACCGTCAAACAGGACGAGGCCGGGTACCAGCTCCTCGTGGACGGCTCGCCCTACTTCGTCCGTGGCATGAACTGGGACTACCTGCCCATCGGCGAGAACTATCGGTACTCCCTGTGGACCCAGCCCGACGAGGTCATCGAGACCGCGCTGCGCCGGGAGCTTGGGCTGCTGCGGGAGGCCGGGGTGAACTCCATTCGCCAGTACCCCGACATCCCGCCGCGCTGGGTGGAGTGGATCTGGGTGAACTACGGCATCAGCACGATGATCAACCCGCTGGTGGGCCGGTATGGCACGGAGATCGACGGGCGGTTTGTGCCCGTGACCGACTACTCCGATCCCAAGACCCGCGCCGTCCTGCGGGAGCAGACCCTTGAGGTCGTCGAGCGGTTTAAGAACACGCCCGGCGTCTTGATGTGGCTTCTGGGCAACGAGAACAACTACGGGCTGACCTGGTCGGGGTTTGAGATTCAGAACCTGCCCGAAGGGGAGCGAGACGCCGCGCGGGCCCGCTATCTGTACAGCCTCATGGGTGAGCTGGTCGACGCCATCCACGCCGTTGACCCCAACCACCCCGTCGCCTTGGCGAACGGCGACCTGCAGTACATCGACCTCATCAAGGAGGAGTGCCCCAACCTCGACATCATGGGCTCAAACGTCTACCGCGGCCTGACCGCGCGGGATCTGTATCAGGTCGTCGAGGACAAGCTCGGTGTGCCCTTCGTCTACTCCGAGTTCGGCGCGGACGCCTACGACGCCAAGGCGGATCGTGAGGACCACCTCACCCAGGCCGTCTACCTCCGCAGCCAGTGGTTGGACATCTACAACAACGCCTACGGCCAAGGCGTCGGGAACGCCATCGGCGGCTACGTCTTCCAGTGGTCGGACGGCTGGTGGAAGTACAAACAAGAGGAGAACCTCGACGTCCACGACGCAAACGCCTCCTGGTCCACCGGCGCCTACGCTGAGGACTACGTCGAGGGCCAGTTCAACATGAACGAGGAGTGGTTCGGCATCACGGCCAAGGGCCCGCCCGACGCCCAGGGCCAGTACGAGCTGTTCCCCCGGGCGGGCTTCTATGTGCTGCGCGACGCCTGGCGCCTCGACCCCTACGCGCCGGGCACCACGGCCGAGACCATCCAGACCCACTTCGCGGCCATCGACCCCCAGGTCTACGACCGCAGCTACAAGTCCGCCTTGGCCATCGGGCAGCTCGACACGCTCTCCAAGGCCTACGTCTCCAACGTGCGCGTCGAGCTCTCCACCTTCGGGACGACGGACTCGACGGCCACGGGCGAAGGAAAAGAGCGGTTCACCGTCGATCATCTGGAGTCGTTCTACCTGGAGACGAAGGCGCAGCCGACGAACGACTTCCGGGCGGACCTCTCGCTCAACGTGCTCGGCAACGTGCCCACCAACCGCATCGACCCCATCTTCTACGAGACCCGCGGCCGCCAGCCCGCGCAGGTAGACGAGGGCGAGGAGTCGGTCAATCTGGCGAGCCTGGAGCGGGTTCGGGTGTACCAGGCCTCCTTCACCTGGGAGCACGACCTCTTCACCCTCGACGGTTTTTATCGAAAGCCCCACTTTCATTGGGGCTACGAGGGCGACTTCTTCGGTCTGTACCGCGAGGCCAACTACGGCCCCAACATCGACATCTACAACGGCGACGCTCCCCTCGGCGTCGAGTTCACGGGCAAAGGCGCCCTGGAGGGCCTGCGGCTGGCGTTCGGGCCCGAGCTGTTCTGGGGCGCCAACCCCTCGGTGGTCGGCCTGTACAAACGGCGCATCGGCACCTTCGACGTCTCCGTGGCCCACCAGGAGGATCTGGCGGCCCAAGGCGCGGTGCAGAGCACCTTCGCCGTGCCCGATCAGCTCACCCGGCGAAGCACCCTCGCCGTGGCCCGGTCCGTGGGGCCGTTTAAGGTAGACGTCGGCGGCATCATGGCCGGCACCGAGCGTGTGGGTGTGCCCTTCACCCGAGTGGTCGAGGCCACCGGAGAAGACAGCTACCTCGACAGCGGCTACCATGTCATCTACGACGAGATCGTGCTGGCCGACACGCTGGGCGCCCGCGCCCGGGTGGTGGGCCAGATGGGTCGGTTCCATGTGCTCGGCGACGCCTCCTACAAGGGGCTCGTCGCCAACGGCGGGGTCGACACGACCCAGGTGTTCACCGGCTGGACCCTGCGCCAGTCGGGCCGCGGCAACCAGGTCGGCGGCAACTTCGGCTTCGCCGCCCAGCTCGGCTCGTTTCAGATCGCGCCCAACGTGCTCCTGCAGCGGCCGCTCGTCGGGCCAAACCCGGTGATCGGCGATCAATGGGGCGCCTCAACGGGCTGGTACAGCGCGGCCGTGAAGCCACGAAACGTGCTCGACGACCCCTTCGCCGTGCTGGAGAACCGCGAGACCAAAGGGTTTGAGCTGCTGCTCGCCTACGATCCGACGCCCGGCACCTGGATGTGGGCCTGGGACAACGACGATCGTGAGGACGCGCGCCTCGCGGGCAGCCTGGATGTGACCTACCGCATCATGCCCACCTCCCGCGACTCCAACTTCGGCTTCTTGGACGACGGCACGCTGTTCTCGTTTGACGACGCGCCCCCCGCGGCGAACCTCTGGGACGCGCGACTGAACACGATCTTCAACACGAACGCCGAGGTGCGCTTCTTGGTGGGGGTCTACGCCGGCACCGGCCAGGCCCGGGGCAGCGACCCCCGGCTGATCACCCGCTACGGCGGTGACCTGGGCCTGCGCTGGCGGGCGATGGCCTGGGACACCACCGTCAAGATCGATGACTGGGGGCCCTATGACTTCCACCAGGACTACAACCTGACCTTCCCGCTCCAGGTGAACACCGATCTCTCGGGGGGTCTGACCGCGCGCCGCATCGGCCAGCGCTCGACCCGCCTGGGGATCACCGGGAAGTTCAGAACCCTGGATGAGTACTCCCCCAACTGGGTCGCGGTCCCCGGCGTCCCCGACGCCCTCGGCTACCAGCTCGAGATCGGCACCTACTTCCACGTGAGCTTGTGAGGCGGTCCATGCGAAGCGTCCTGCTCCTGACTCTGACCGGCTGCACCATCGACTCCGGCGCTTACCACTACGGCGCCGATCTGAGGGACCTGACCTTTGTGCCGTACAGCCCCGACGAGGGCGTACACCCCGACACCTCGGTCATGACGAACCCCAACAACCCCTTCCGGCAGGGCATCGGGGCCGAGACCCGCTGGGACCTGCTGGCCTCGGGGCCGGTGCACGGCTTCTACGCCATGGCGACCGCTCTGGTGGAGATCCCCACCGGCGAGAACCAGTACTACACCGCGTTCTCGGCCCAAGGCATCTACGACGAGGAGCTCGCGGCGCCGGAGGACCTCTGGCTCGCCCGCGAGCTCGCCGTGCGCGGCTACCGGGAGGTGTTGGAGTCCTTCCTCGACGACGTGACGTTCGACGAGACGGGCACCTACTCCTTTCCCGTCGCCCCCCTGGCCTACGAGGCCCTGACGGAGCTCGGCGGCGACACCTCGGGCTACGCGCTCATCACCACGGACGACGGCCAGCAGGTCGTGGTCCAGGTCCCTTAGGAGGCGCCCATGACCCCCCTCATCCTGCTCTTGTGGGCCTGCCGCGCTGACCTCGGCGAGCCCAACTATCCCGACCCCGAGCCCTGGGGCGACGACACCGGCGGCGGCGCGCTCTTGGGGCCGGACCCCTACGTCGACGGCGAGCGGCGCTTGTCCTTCGGGATCTTCTACGAGGGCGGGGCATCGGAGATCGACCCGACCGACCACTTTTACATCTTCGAGAACACCTTCTCGGTCAGCCCCTCGGACGAGCGTGTCGAGGGCCAGAGCTCCGACGTCTGGGTTCACACCGGCGGCCCGTGGTGGGGCGGCGGCCTCTACTGGGACGAGGCGCGGGATCTGAGCGGCTGGACCACGCTGAACGTGGACCTGCGCGCGCCCGCTGAGGGTGGCATCAGCGGCGTCGATCTGGGCGTCGTGGGCGGCGCTGAAGGCCGGGTCAACGCCGCCGCGGCCGGCTTCGCCGCCGACGGCGAGTGGCACCACCTGGTCATCCCCCTGGCCGATTTTGCCGCCGCTGGCGCCGATCTGGGCCAGGTGACCTCCCCGCTGATCGTGGCGGGTGAAGGCGGCGCCGAAGGGGACGTGCTCTACATCGACAACCTCTATCTCGAGTGAGCCATGCTTCTGCTCCTCAACGTGATCGCGTGCACCACTCCGCCGAGCGACGGCCAGTGGGTGGTGATCTGGGCTGATGAGTTCCGCGGCGACGCCGGGGAGCCGCCGGACCCCAGCCGCTGGACCTACGACGTAGGCGGCGACGGCTGGGGCAACAACCAGCTCGAATACAACACAGACCGCGTCGAGAACGCCTCCCAGAACGGCGACGGCGTGCTGGAGATCGTCGCCCGAAAGGAGGACTACGAGGGCAACGCCTACACCTCCGCGCGCATCAAGACCGCCGGCCTGTTTGAGCACGGCTACGGCCGGTTTGAGGCGCGTATCCGGGTGCCCGAAGGCAAGGGCCTGTGGCCCGCCTTCTGGATGCTCGGGGCGGAGTTTGAGGAGATCGGCTGGCCCTGGTGCGGCGAGGTCGACATCATGGAGATGAAGGGGGAGGCCCCGGAGACCATCTACGGCACCATTCATGGCCCTGGCTACTCGGGCTCGGGCGGCCTCAGCGGCGGCCTGACCTTAGACGACGGCGCCTTCTCCGATGGTTACCACAACTACGCCGTCGAGATCGACGAGGGCCACATCGCCTGGCTCGTGGACGACGTAGTCTACCAGCGCATCACCGCCGGGGACCTGCCCGCGGACGCGACCTGGGTGAACGACGACCCCTTCTTCTTGATCCTCAACCTGGCCGTGGGCGGCAACTACGTGGCCTCCCCCGACGAGACCACTGAGCTCCCCGCCACCATGAAGGTCGACTGGGTGCGCGTCAGCGAGCGGGCGTGGTGACCATGAAGACCTCCATCGGTGAAGCGGGGCCGGGTGTCGGCTCGGGTTGGGTCGAGGTTCGGGACGTGGATCGGCTCAGGCCGTTTCTCGTCAGCGTCGTGAGCCCCTCGGATCATTGGCTCTACGCCTCTTCAGCGGGCGGGCTGGCCGCCGGGCGTGTGCACGCGGAGAATTCGCTCTTCCCGTACATGACCGACGATCGCCTGCACCGGGCCCACCACGACATCGGCCCCTGGACCTGTTTTGTCGTGGGAGGGACGAGCTGGGAGCCCTTCCGCCCAAGAAACCCAGGCGACCTACGGCGCCACCTAGGCAAGTCCGTGGCGGGGGATCGGCTGGTGTTTGAGGAGGTCCACCCGGGCCTGGGCCTACGCTTCATCTACCAGTGGGCCTTCTCCGAGCGTTACGGCTTTGTGCGCACGGCCACGCTGGAGCGTCTGGGCGGCGAAGGCACCCTGGAGATCCGGGTGGTGGACGGCTTACAAGGCCTCTTGCCCGCGAACGCCAACCTGTCCTTGGTGCAGACGGGGAGCTGCCTCATCGACGCCTACACCCGGGCGGAGTGGGACGCCGAGGGGGCGCTGGCGCTCTTCACCTTGGAGGCGCTGCCGTCAGACCGGGCCGAGCCCGCGGAGTCTCTGCGGGCCAACGTGGCCTGGTGTGTGGGGCTCGACGTCGCCGCGGTCCTGCTCAGCCGCGATCAGCTCGACGACGTGGCCCGCGGGGCGAAGCCGACCCACGAGAATCTGAGCAAGGGCCGCCCGGGCGCGTTCTTGGTGGCCTCGACCCTCCGCCTGGAGCCCGGGGGCTCCCACACCTGGCACATCGTCGCCGACGTTGCACGCAGCCACGCGGACGTCGCCGAGCTTCGCCGCCGCCGTGTGGACGGCCCCACGCTCAGCGCCGAGCTCGACGCCACCACCGCCACCCTCGACGGCCTCTTGGCCGACGTGGACGGCCTGCAGCGCACGGGGCAGCCGCTCCACGACGCCCACCAGCGCTCCAGCGCGCTGTTCAACGCGATGCGCGGCGGCGTGCCCGTCGATGAGCAGCGCGTCTCCATCGACCGCTTCATGGCCTTCGTCGAGACCCGCAACCGGCCCTGCCGGGCGCGGCAGGCGGCCTGGTTCGCCGAGCGGGCGGGCACGACCGTCGAGCGCGCGGTCTTGGTGAAGGAGGCCCTGGCCACAGGAGACGCCGACCTGACGCGCCTCGCGCTGGAGGTGCTGCCCTTGTGGTTTGGTCGCAGGCACGGGGACCCCAGCCGCCCCTGGAACAGCTTCTCCATCCGCATCCGAGACGCCGACGGCGGGCGGCGGGTGTCCTGGGAGGGCAACTGGCGCGACATCTTCCAGAACTGGGAGGCCCTGTTCGCCACCTACCCCGCGTTCATCGAGAGCGCGGTGGCCGCCTTCGTCAACGCCTCCACCCGCGACGGCTACAACCCCTACCGGATCACCTCCGAGGGCGTGGACTGGGAGCTTCCTGATCCGCACAACCCCTGGTCAAACCTCGGGTATTGGGGCGATCACCAGATCTCGTACCTCACCCGGCTCTTGGAGCTCTCGCTCCGCCACCACCCGGGTGAGCTGCGGGAGCTGTTGAGCCAAGAGCTCTTCTCCTTCGCCGACGTGCCCTATCGCCTGCGCCCCTACGAGGCCCTGGTCGAGGACCCCCGGGCGGCGATCGTGTTTGATGACGACGCCCAGCGGGCCGTCGAGGCGCGGGTGGCCGCTTTGGGCCAAGACGGGCGCCTGGCCGCGAGCGGCGAGATCGTGCTGCATGTGAGCCTCACCGAGAAGCTCCTGGTGCCCGTGCTGGCCAAGCTCGGCAGCCTCGTGCCCGGCGGCGGCATCTGGATGAACACCCAGCGGCCCGAGTGGAACGACGCCAACAACGCCCTGGCGGGCTTCGGCGTCTCCGTGGTGACCGCGGCGTACCTGCGGCGGCATCTGGTGCTGCTAGAGGGGCTCTGGGGCGCGCAGAGCGGCGAGCTGCGGTTGACCTCAGCCCTCGCCCGACTGCTCGACGGGGTGCTCGGGGCGCTGCGTGCGGAGCGGCCGCTCCTGCAGAACATGGACGATCAGGGCCGCCGCCGGGTGATGGACACCCTCGGGCAGGCCGCGGCGGCGTATCGCGCCGAGGTCTACGCCGGTGAGGGGCTCGACCGGGTGAGCCGCCCCGCCAGCGCCCTCGTCGCGCTGTGCGCCGAGGGCCGCGCCTGGCTCGACCACACCCTGGCCGCGGCGCGGCGCCCGGACGGCCTCTTCGATGGCTACGACCTCCTGCGCTTCGGCCCGGGGACGGCGAGCCTGGAGCGTCTGTATCCCATGCTGGAGGGTCAGGTCGCGGTGCTGTCCTCAGGCGTGCTAGACGCCTCCGACGCCGCCGCGCTGGTGGAGCGTCTCTATGAGAGCCCCCTCTACCGGCCCGATGTAGACAGCTTCTTGCTCTACCCGGCGCGGGCCCTGCCCTCCTTCGTGGACCGCAACCGTGTCCCCGAGGCGGCGGCGCTGGCCGTGCCTCTGGTGCGGGCCCACCTAGCGGCGAACGATCGCCGCCTCATCCTGCGCGACGCCGAGGGCGCCCTCCGCTTCGCCCCCCAGCTCACAAACGCCGGGGACGTGGTGGCGGCGCTCGGCGCAGATCCCGCCTGGGCGGAGGACGGCGCCGCGGTGCTCGCCCTGTGGGAGGCCACGTTTAACCACCGCGCGTTCACCGGGCGCTCGGGCACGATGTACGCCTACGAGGGCCTGGGCAGCGTGTACTGGCACATGATCGGCAAGCTGCTCGTGGCGGTGCAAGAGGTCTATCGTGCGGCGGCGAGGCGCGGCGACGCCCTTGGCGCGGCGCGGCTGGCGGGGCTCTACAGGCGTGTGCGGGGCGGCCTGGGCTTCAACCGCAGCGCTGAGGCCTTCGGCGCCATCCCCACCGACCCCTACTCCCACACCCCCGCCGGACGCGGCGCCCAGCAGCCAGGCATGACGGGCCTCGTCAAGGAGGAGCTCGTGGCCCGGCGTGGGGAGCTCGGCGTGTGGATTCAGGAGGGCAAGATTCATTTTGAGCCCGAGGCGATCGACCCCTCGGAGCTGCTCCCCGAGGGCACGACCTGGACCGTGCCCCGCGGCGTGCGCCCCGAGCGCAGGGTGGACGTGCCCGCCGGGGGTCTGGCGTTCTTGCTCTGCGGCGTGCCCGTGGTGGTGCGGCCAGGCGCGGCGCGCGCCGCCGAGGTCCAGCTCAAAGACACGCGGCTCAGGTTTGAGGGGGGCGTCTTAGACGCCGAGCTCTCAGCGCGCATCTTCGGCCGCGACCCAGACGTTCTTTGTGTCGTGGTCGACCGCCCGGAGGTGTCCCCGTGAGCGAGCCGTCCGATCTCGGCGCGCCCCTTCCCCCGGGGCTCATCGTGGGTGTGGCCACCTCGGCGACCCAGGTGGAGGGCGCGACGAAGGCCGACGGCCGCGGCGCGTCCATCTGGGATGAGTTCGCCAAGACGCCAGGGAAGGTCGTGGGCGGCGACACCCCCGCCTTGGCCTGCGACCACTTCCACCGATGGGCCGAGGACGTGGCGCTCTTGGCGGACCTGGGCGTAGACGCCTACCGCATGTCCATCTCTTGGCCCCGGGTGTTCGCCACCGGGGCTGAGGCGACGCCTAACCCCGCGGGTCTCGACTTCTACGAGCGCCTCGTGGACGCGCTCCTGGCGCGCGGCGTTCAGCCTTGGGTCACCCTGTACCACTGGGATCTGCCCGCGGCCCTCCAAGCGCGGGGCGGCTGGACCTCACGGGAGACGGTCTCGGCCTTTGAGCGCCTCACCGAGGCCGTCGCGGGTCGGCTGGGCGACCGTGTCAAACGCTGGTGCACGATCAACGAGCCCTGGTGCGCCGCGATCTTGGGCCACGAGACGGGACAGCACGCCCCCGGCTTAACCGACCGCTCCGCCGCGCTCGCCGCCGCCCACCACCTGCTCCTGGCCCACGGCCGCGCCGTGCCTATCCTGCGGACGCTCAGCCCCGGCGGCCAGGTAGGCATCGCGCTGAACCCCGTCATCGCCTACCCGGCCTCGGGCTCCGCGCTTGACCACGCCGCGGCCGAACGATTTCACGCCTGGTTCAACCGCTGGTTCTTGGACCCCCTCTACGGGCGCGGCTATCCGGCGCAGATCGTCGCTGAAGAGGCCGCGGCAGGGCGCTGGCCCGAGGGCGGCCCCGCCTGGCTCAAGGCCGGTGATCTGGACGAGATGGCGCGCCCCACCGACTTCTTGGGCGTGAACTACTACTCCCGGGGCATCCTACGGGGCCCGGAGGAGGGCAACGAGCCGCGTGTCCTCCACGAGGTGCCCGCCGAGGAGCGCACCGACATGGGCTGGGAGGTCTACCCCGACGGCCTCACCGACCTCTTGACCCTGCTGCACCACGAGTATTCGCCCCCGGCCTTGGTGATCACCGAGTGTGGCGCCGCCTGGGGTGACGCCCCGGGCTCCGACGGTCGGGTGCGTGACCAGCGGCGGCGCGACTTCTTGGCGAGCCACCTGCGGGCCGCCGGACGGGCGATGGAGGCCGGGGCGCCGCTCACGGCCTTCTTCATCTGGTCATTCATGGACAACTTCGAGTGGAACGAGGGCTACAAAAAACGTTTCGGGCTCGTCTGGGTGGATTTTGCTACCCAGCAGAGAATCATCAAGGACAGTGGGCTGTGGCTGCGTGAGCGGCTGCGGGCTCGCAGAGGGATATGACCATGGGTGAACCATCCAAGACCGCTGCGCAAGACCTGCTGCCCTTCCACCAGAAGCTCGCGTATGGCGCTGGGGCGTTCATCAACAACACCTTGGCGGCCGCCATCGGCGGCATGATGATCGTGCTGAACCTCGGCTTGGGCATGAACCCGGCGCTCGTGGGGCTCCTGGGCGCGATCCCCCGCCTCTTCGACGCCATCATCGACCCCATCGTCGGCTACATGTCCGACCACACGCGGTCCCGCTGGGGGCGTCGTCGGCCGTTCATCTTCTGGGGCGCCATCACCTCCGGGATCACCTTCGCCTTGCTCTGGCAGCTCCCGGTGGCGCGCTCTGAGACCTTCGTGTTCTGGTACTTCTTGATCGGGTCGCTCATCTTTTATGTGGCCTACGCCTTCTTCGCGACTCCTTGGGTCGCCCTGGGCTACGAGCTCACGCCGGACTACCACGAGCGCACCCGGCTGATGGGGGTGCAGAACTTCCTCGGCCAGCTCGCGTATATGGTCTCGCCCTGGTTCTTGTGGATCATGAGCAAGAAGGAGTGGTTTGACGACCAGATCTCCGGCGCGGCGGCCCTGGCGATCTTGATCGGCGCCATCGCCGCCGTCGTGGGGGTGCTGCCCGCCCTGCTCCTGCACGAGCGGTTTCAGCAGGCGCCCGCCGAGCCAGAGTCCACGATGACCCTGCGGGCCAGCGTGCTCGACTTCTTTCACGGCTTCAAGACCACCATCTCGTCACGGCCCTTCCTCAAGCTGTGCGCGGCGACCTTCTTGGTGTTCAACGGCTTCATCCTGATCTCGTCGTTCCAGTTCTACGTCATCATCTACTACGTGTTCGGCGGCGACCAAGAGCTGGGCGCCGAGTACGCGGGCTACGCCGGGACCTTAGGCGCGGTGTCGACGTTTTTGGTGATCTTCATCGTCACCTGGCTGGGCACACGGTTCGGCAAACGCAAGGCCTTCGTGGTGTCTACCCTCATCTCGATGGTGGGCTACGGGCTCAAGCTCTTCGCCTACAATCCGGCGATGCCGTTGTTGATCCTCCTGCCCGCGCCGCTCATGGCCTTTGGCCTCGGCGGTCTGTTTACCCTGATGCCGTCGATGATCGCCGACGTGGTGGACCTCGACGAGCTGAGCACCCACCAGCGCCGGGAGGGCATGTACGGCTCGATCTTCTGGTGGGTCGTCAAGCTGGGCATGGCCGTCGCGTTGGCCGGGGGCGGCGTGCTGCTCAACGTCACGGGCTTTGACGTGGAGCTGGCCGGGCAACAGTCGGCCTCGGCCATCCTGCTCATGCGCCTGTGTGACGCCCTCATCCCCATCGCCACCTCACTCCTCGCCATCTGGGCGGTGATGACCTACGGGGTCACCGAGGAGTCAGCGCTGGAGGTTCGGAAGACCCTAGAGGCCCGCCGAGGCTCGGGGGCGGCGCCCGCATGAGCAGCTTGGGCTGGCGGTCCACGGTGTAGAGGCCCCAGTGCTTCTCTGCGCCCAGGGGGTCGGCGGGGTCCCCCTTCCAGGGCTCGTCGAAGGCCTCGAAGATGAAGGTGGTGACCTTGGCCTGGGCCGCCCAGGCCATGAGGTCTGAGACATAACGCCGCTGCGCCTCTTCGTTGGCCCGGTCGCCGAACTCGCTGGCGACCGTGGCCCAGCCGGCCTCGCCGATCACGATCGGCAGGGTCGGCACCGCGGCGTGCACCCGCCCCAGGTTGTCTAGGGTGTAAGGCATGGCCTCCTCCAAGGTCTTCTCTTCCCATTGGGGGTAGGTGTGCACCATCAAGAAGTCCACCACGGGCGCCAACACCTGGCCCTGCTCGGCCCAGACGACGTAGTTGTCCGCCGTGCTCACGGGCTGGTCCACGGCGTCCCGGACCTGCCGCAGGTACTCCACCATGGCCTCGGTGCGGACCATGTGGTCGCCCCAGCTCACCAGCGCCTCGTTGCCGACGTTCACCGCGACGATGGTGTCCGGGTAGGCCTGGGCCAGGGTGATGAGGCGGGCGACCTCCTCGCGGTTGGCCAGGGTGTTGGCGGCGAGCTCAGCCTCAGGGATGGGCTCGGTGAGCCAGGCGCAGCCCTCGTGGTTGCTGACCTCGGCCTGCAGCCAGGCGCCGAGCAAGACCCGGACGGGCCGCCCGTCGGCCACGATCACGTCGAGCACCCGGCGAGACAGCTCCCCGGCGTCGTAGAGGCGGATGAGGCCGAAGCCGTCGCGCTGCAAGAGGTCGAGATCCTCCCGGATCTGCTCCGCCGAGGGGTAGACCGCGCCTTGCCCCTGGTCGGGGTGCTGGCCCTCGCGGTAGCCGGAGTACGCGATGGCGAGGTGTGTCCCGGCGATCAGGGCCTCAGGCGCCTGGGCGATGGCTGAGGCGGGCGCGGCCGCCGGGGGCAGCGGGCCCGGCCGAGCGCAGGAGATCAGGACGAGGGCGAGGAGGGGGGCGGAGCGGCGAGAGAGGGAGTTCATACGGCCTTATAGCGGGTCGGCGGGGGTTGTTGCAGGGCGCGGTTCAGGAGCCTCCCAACCCACCCCAGGCCCCCGCCTTGAGGCCGCCCGCCACCCCCCGATCCTCCCCCAAACTTTTTTCTTGTTCAGAGTGGCATACGTTATCTTTGGCGCTACTATACAGGGTATGTACACACCTCGACCCGCTCACCTCCTCCTCGTCCTCCCCCTCCTCGCCGCTTGCGGCAAAGACCCGGTCGTCCTCACGGGCGAAGCCATCGGGAGCTGCTCCTACGAGAGCCCCTTCTCCGGTGAGCCCGAGTGTATGGAGTTCTTCGACGCCGAGATCGCCTCGGCCCAGGAGACCTGCGACGGCTACGGCGCCGAGCTCAGGGTGGACGAACCCTGTGCAATTGAGGAGGTGCTCGGCACCTGCACCTACGTCTCCGACGGCATGCAGGTCCGCACCACCGTCGAGGGCGACGACCCCTCGAAGTGTGGCAACCAGCGCTTCGGCTGCGAGACCTTCGCCCGCGGCGTGTGGACCCCGGGCGCCAACTGCGACGGCGCCGATGAGATCGTCGTCCTGGAGGACCCCTTCCCCCTCCCCGAGCGGGTCTGCGTAGACCCCTTGCCCGGCGAGCCTGAAGGCCAGTCCGAAGACGGCCAGGTCTGCACCTGGCAGATCGTCTCCGGCGCGACCGAGGAGGGCCGCCACTTCTCCGACTACGCCGACTGCGACATCATCCGCCGCCAGCGCCCCTACGGCGCCGCCCCGGCGAACGCCCGGGCCAACGAGCCCGACCCCCGCATGGACGACCCGGCCTACGTCGCCGAGGTTGATTGGGTGCGTGACCAACTTCGCGCGGGCTCCTGCGACTGCTGCCACTCCTCCGCCGCGCCGAACGGCCCCGCCATCTTCGACGCCGAGTTTGAGGGCAACCTCCTCAACCAGTTCAACGACCGTGGCCTCGCCATGGCCGCGGGCTGGATCCCCACCATCGGCTTCGGCACCTACCCACCTGAAGAGAACAACGGCTTCGAGCGCTCCTCCCCCGAGGATCCCTACCTCTCCATCATCCCCACCACGGACCAGGCGCGGATGATGGCGATCTTTGAGGACGAGCTCCTCTACCGTGGCCGCACCATCGAGGAGTTCGTGGACGACGTCTACGGCGCCGGCCCCCTGGACGAGCAGCTCAACTACCAGCCCACCCAGTGCTCCGAGGCCGAGGGCATCGACGAGGACGGCGTCATCCGCTGGGCCCCGGGCCGCGCCCGCTACATCTACGTCCTGGAGAAGGGCTCCCTGTCGCCGACGGTTCCGCCGAACCTCGACACCCCGGACGGCACGATCTGGCGCGTGGACCTCCCCCGGGACGGCTCCCCGGTGTTCTCCGAGTCGGTGATCTACGGCGAGGTGCCCGAGGGCATGGTGCAGGTCTACCCCGAGAGCGGCGCCCCGGCGGCCCTTGAGCCGGGCAAGGAGTACTACCTCTACGTCACTGCCGACATCCTCTACCCGATCTCCCGCTGCGTGTTCACCGCCGGGGAGTCTGAGGGTCGCGGGGGCTGCAGCAGCGTCGAGTCCGGCCCCTCCGGCGCCGTCGCGGGCCTCGTCTTGGGCCTAGCCCTCGCCGCTCGCCGTCGCCGGAGCGCCTGAGCGGACCTTGGAGGCTGGCCCATCCTGGTGTATCCTGAGCCCAGAACAAGCTCGGGAGCGACCATGATGGGCCACTTCACCGCGCGCGCCGCCGCCCCCGCACCGACCGCGAGGCGCCCCGCCGCGTCCGCAACCGACCCTCTGCGGCCCTCCCTCGTGGACCCCCTCGCCGCCCACGCCGGGATGTTCCCGACGGTCCAACGAAAGACCGACATCCGCCACACCACACAGTCGTTCAGCTACGTCCCGCCCAACAAGCTCTCCGAGAAGAACCCGAGCAAAGCCACACAGACCGTCGCCTCGACGATGGAGGCCTGGCTCGACCCCAACGACCCCGTGGTCGGCTCGGCGCCCGGCGACGACCAGACGGACATGATGACCTCGCTCAAGGCGCGGTACAATCTAAAGCCCCACCAGCTCGTGAAGGGCCACCTGCTCAACCACGACCTCGGCGGCTACGGCGTGGCCGAGAACCTCTTCCCCATCACCAAACAGGCCAACGGCGAGCACCTCGCTTACGCCGAGTACAGCGTGAAGGAGGCCCTGAGCGTGGCGCGGAGCGGCACAGACGGCATCGACGGCGTGTACTACTACGTCAACGCCATCGGCCCCCTCGACGACGAGAGCTTTGACCAGACGTCGCACCTCGTCTGTAGCGCAAGCTACGTGAAGGACATCGACGACAAACGAAAGATCGGCAAGAGCGTCGTGAACGTCACCATTAACTCCGACGTGGCCTCGCCCTCAGGACAGTTTGATGAGTACGTCGATGATGAGACGGGGGCCATCGTAGAGTCGGCCAAGAACCCCGGCGCGCTAAGCTCGTGGGCGCACAAAGGAAAAGGCGCCAACCCCGCCCCCTACAACCACAAGACCTTCCGCGAAGAGCAAGGCTTCGACGGCAGCAAAAAGACCCACATCGTCGTGGGCTGACCACCGCCGCTTACGCCCCCTTCGCCACCTCGGGCAGCCGCAGACGCACCCGCAGGCCGCCGCCGGGCCGGGCCTCGGCGATGAGCGCGCCGCCGTGGACCTCGGCGACCCGACGGGCGATGAACAGCCCGAGGCCGAGCCCACCCGTCGATTTGTTTCGGCTCGACTCCACACGGAAGAATGGCTCGGCGAGGCGCGCGAGGCCCTCCGGGGGCACGCCGGGGCCCTCGTCCTCGACGATGAGCTCGCCGCCCTGGGCGATAAGGCGGGCGGCGGTGCCCGGCGGGGTGTAGCGGCCGACGTTTCGAAGGAGGTTCTCCAGGGCCCGCAGCAGCAGGCGGCGGTCTCCTTGCAGCATGAACCCCTCGCCCTCCAGAGTGAGCTTGTGGTCCGGCAGCGGCGCCCGGCGCGCGGCCTCCTCGATGAGTGAGCGGGCGCCGAGGGGCTCCAGGCTGAGGCGGGCGGCGCCGAGCTCCAGGCGGCTCAGCTCGGCGAGCTCCCCGACGAGCTCATCCAGCTCGATGAGGTCCCCCTCCATCGCCGCCACCCGGTCTTCAGAGGCGCCGCTGTCGCGCAAAAGCTCCAGCTCCAGGCGCATCCGGGTGAGCGGCGTGCGCAGCTCGTGGGAGATCGCCGCCATCAGCTCCTTCTCCCGGCGGAGCATGCCGTCGATACGCTCGGCGAGGCGGTTGAAGCCCCGGGCGGCGTCCTGCAGCTCCTTGGGCCCCTGCACGGGCAGGCGGTGGCCGAGGTCACCCTCAGCCATACGGTCCATCGCCGTGAGCGCGACGTCTAAGGGCCGGCTCACCGAGCGCGCCAAGACCGCGCCCAGGGCCGTCGCCGCGGCGGCCAAGAGGCTCAGGCCTAGCCAGAAGCGTCGACGCGGGCGCTCCAGGTCCAAGGAGGGCCGCACCCCCAGCCAGGCGCCGTCGGTCTGCTGCACGGCGACGACGCCGCCCCGGCGACGGCCGCCCAAGGCGACCTCGTGGCCGCGCAGGTTCACCCGCCGCCCCCGGGCGCGGGGGCCATCAGGCAGCTCGGTGATCTCGAGGTCCAGGCGGCTGGCCAGCTCGCTCGGGTCCTCCCCCGCCTCGACCTGCTCGACGACGGTTACGGCCTGGTGGGCGAGCTGGTCGCCGAGCTCACGCTCCAAGGGGCGCAGCACGGCCTGGGTCATCGTGAGGCCGACGGCGAGGGACGACAGCACCACGGCGACGGCCACGCTGAGCGTGAGGCGCGCCCGGAGCGACAGGCCCGAGAGCCGGCTCATGAGGCGCCTTGGCTGGGCAAGAGGTAACCGACGCCGCGCACGGTCTTGATGAGGGTCGGGTGTTTGGGGTCGTCGCCGAGCTTCCGGCGCAGGTGGCTGACGTGTACGTCGACGCTGCGCTCAAAGGCCGCGTAGTCTTCGCCCCGGGCCAGCTCCATGAGCCGCTCCCGGGGGATGACACGCCCGGCGTTGGCGACCAAGGTGCGTAAGATGTCGAACTCCGTCGTGGTCAGCTCGATGAGCGCGCCGTCGAGGCGGGCCTCCCGGCGGTCGGGGTCTACGCTCACGGGGCCAGCGGTCAGGGGCGCGTTGTCTTCAGCGGGCGCGGGGGCGGCCCGGCGCAGCACGGCCTGGATGCGGGCGAGGAGCTCCCGGGGGTTAAAGGGCTTGGGCAGGTAGTCGTCCGCGCCGAGCTCCAGGCCCACGATGCGGTCGAGCTCATCCCCCCGGGCCGTGAGCATGATGATGGGCACCCGCGATGTCGCACGAATGATGCGACAGACCTCAAAGCCGTCTTTGCCCGGCATCATCACGTCGAGCACGACGAGGTCCGGGGGCGCGGCCCGGAGCTTCTGCAGGCCGCTCTCCCCGTCCGGCGCCGTGTCCACCGTGTAGCCGCGCCCGCCGAGGTACTCAGCGAGCAGGCTGCGGGTGCGAGGGTCATCATCGAAGATGAGCAGGCGAGACACGGCGCCCTCGTGAGTCATGAATTAACACGACAAATGTGACCGTTGCGACAAAAGCGACCGATGCGACAGTTGTGACCGCCGCGGCCGCCCCGACCGAGGCGACCGCCGCGAGCCCAGGGGCCGCTCAGCGGGCGCGACCGCCCTTGCCGCCCTTGCCGTCCGGGGGGCCGCCGTTGGCCTCGTGCTCGGCGCGGCGGGCCTCATGCTCCTCCTTGAGGTCGCGCATGCCGTCCACGAAGGCCGCGCGCTGGGCGTCATCGAAGGTAGCGTGCAGCTCCAGGACGGCGTCGGCGCGCTCGTGGGCCTCCTCACGCTTCTGGTCGAGCATGTCGTCCACGAGGTCGTGGACCTTCTTGGTGTCGGGCTTGGGCTTCTCCAGCTCGGCCAACATCGCCTCGACGATGGCGTCCTTGTTGGCGCGGTTCGCCTCGTTGTCGGCGCGGCCCTCCTCGCGGAGCTCCATGGCGAGGGCCTTCTGGTCCTCGCTGAGGTTCAGCGAACGAATGAGCTCGTGGAAGCCATGGCCGCCGAAGCCCGCGGGGCCGCCGCCCGCGACGGCGACGCCGCCTGCGGTGAGGGCGAGAAGACCGGCGGTGAGGGCGACACGAATCGAGCGGGTCATGAGGTTCTCCGTTGTTGAGCGGGACAGCACATCCTGTCCACGCTCTGAATCTACGGCGCGGGTGTTGAGGGCCTGTGTGATGCGCCCAAAGAGGCGTGAGGAAGTGTGAAGGATTGTAAAGGTGGCGCGCTCGCTTGCAAGCACAACACCGTTGATGTACACAGAAGATCCCCTCCTCGGCGCTCGCCGAACCCTCCCGCCGCTCCTCCTCATCCTCCCCGCCGCGCCCTCCTCGGAGCCTCCTATGGCCGCTCTGCCCCCCTTCTCTGCCGCCCCCTCCGTCCGCTGGTCCGCCGCTGAGCTGTCCTCCCAGGCCTTGAGCCGCCGATTCGTCGGGCAGACCGCCGTGCTCCGGGCCCTCGTCGGGCGCCTGGGCCGCAGCGCCGAGAGCGCCGAGCCGCCGCACCGCCTCGTGGTCGGGCCGCCGGGCTCGGGTCGCACGGCCCTGCTCCGCCGGGTCGAGGTGGCCGTCGCCGACCACAAGGAGCTGAGCGCCCGCTGGCGCGCCGTGCGCCTCCCCGAGCGCCTCTGGCGCGCCTCTCGCCTCTCGGACCTCTGGCTCATCGCGCTAGAGACCCTGCTCCCCGCCCTCGTCGCCGAGGGCCGAGACAGCGACATGCTTCAGTCGCAGCTCGACGGGCTCTTGTCCATCGAGGACGACGCCCGGGTAGACGTGGAGGCCCTGGACCTGCTCTGCGCCTGGGCGGGCCGGGGCGTCGCTTTGCTCATCGACGGCCTCGACCACGCCCTGGGCCGCATCGACGGCGGCGCCGCGGCCCTCGCCCGGCGCCTGGAGGAGGAGCCCCGGCTGCTCGTGCTCGCCACGGCGGACGAGGCCCTCGATGACGCCGCGCTCAAGGGCGTCTTCTCCACCTTGACCCTCTCCCCGCTCAGCGAGGCCGAGGCCCAGAGCCTCGTCGCCCGGCTCGGCGAGGGCGCCCAGCGGGTCGTCACCACCGAGCCCGGCCGCCTGCGCGCCGCCATCGCCCTGTTCGGCGCCTGGCCCCGCCCCTTGGCGCTGCTCGGCGCCGCCTGGTGTGAGGACCCCTCCGGCGACGCCACGACGGACCTCACCCGGCTCCTCGACGCCTTACGCCCGGCCCACGCCGCCCGCCTCGCCGAGCTGCCGCCCCAGTCCCAGCAGGTGCTCTCCGCCATCGCCGAGCGCTGGGATCCCGTCCCGGCGGGCCCCCTCTCCCGCTCGCTCCGGATGCAGGTGCGCCTCACCTCGGCCCAGCTCAGCCGCCTCAGCTCCTTGGGCTTCGTGGAGAAGGTGGACCTCCCCCAGCACGCCCGGCTGGGCTTCCAGCTCCGCGACCGGGCCCTGGGCATGTCTTTGCTGCGCGGCGACGCCCAAGACGAGCTGCGTGGCCTCGCCGAGCTCGTGGGCCTCACCGCCCCGCCCCAGGCCCACGAGCCCCTGGCCCCCTTCATCGGCCCAGACCCCGACCTGAAGACTGAAGCAAAAATTCGGAAGGAGCGTATGGCGGCGCTCCGGGCGCGGGTCCCCACCACCCGCCCCGACTGGCCCACGCCCTGGTCTTCAGAGCTGTTCACCGGGGTGCTGCTCACCGCGCCGATCTCCCTGAGCGCCCGGGAGCGGGTGCTGGAGCGCCTGCGCGCCGCGGCGCCGGACGAGGTCAAAGACGTCGCCTTGGCCCTGGCCTACCGCCTCGGCCTCGTGGGCCTCTTGCACGGCGAGGCGACCTCCCAGGCCCTCGCCCAGGCGAGCCTCTCCGGCGAGCTCTCCGGCCCCGACGACCTCCCCGGCGCCGAGTCCGCCGCCCGTCGCCTGCGCCAGCCGGGCCTCCTCGGCCTCGTGCGCCTCACCCGCGCCGCCCGCCGCGCCGCCGAGGGTGACCTCGACGAGCTGGCCATGCCTTTTGAGTCCGACGGCGGCACCCGGCTGGCCTGGTCCATCGCCGCCGCGCGGTTCCCGAGCTTTGACGCCCGGGTGAAGGAGGCCGTCGCCGCCGCCTGGGCCCAAGGGGTGCGGGATGACCGGCTCCCCGTCGCCGCGGCCTGGGCCGTGGCCGAGGGCGGCCTGCCGATGCACGCCGATGAGTCCGAGCTGCGCCGGGGGCTCACCCGCCGCCCCGAGCACCCCCTGCTCCTCGCCGGGCTCGGGGCCTTGCTCACCGCCCAAGACCGCCGAGACGAGGCGGAGCGCCTGCTTCGCAACGCAGCCGTTTTGTTGCAAGATGGCGAGACCGTCGCCGCCTGCCTGCCGGAGACCTTGGCCTCCTACTTCTTCGACGCCCTGGAGGACGGCTCCTTGGCCGACCGGCTGCTCCGCCCCCTGCGCGCCTTCACCCGGCGGCCGCTCGCAACGCTCTTGCTGCGTGATCCCGCGCGCTGCGGCGAGGCCCTCACCCTGCTGGGCGCGGACGGCGCCGACCCCCGCCTCGGGCTGTTCACCTGCCTCCGGGATGAGCTCCGCGCCGGGCGCCCGGCCGTCGTGAGCGGGGCCTTGGCGGCCTTGGGCCTCGACCGGCGCTGGCGGGCCTTAGACGCCGCCGCCCGGGCGTCCCTCGACGGCCCCGAGAGCCTGCGCGCCTTGCCGCCGGAGCTGCGCGCGGTCGCCGAGGGCCTGCTTCGCCCTTAAGCTCGCGCCCCTGCGCCATCGTGGGCTATTTTGGTCGGCGTGGTGGTCCCCGGGATCGCCCCGCCGCGGGCCGCCGCGCCAATTTCCAAGGACTCTGGAGCCCCCATGACCGCCAAGACGAGCCTCTTCTTCTTCGCCCTCACCCTCCTCGTCGGCTGCAAAGACGACGCCCCAGCGGATGACTCCGGGACGGGCTCCGATCAAGACTCCGGCGAGCCAGCGCAGACCGACGGCGACGGCGACGGCTACTTCGCCGAGGTCGATGACTGCGACGACGCCCAGGCCGGGGTCAACCCCGGCGCCCAAGAGCTGTGCGACGACGTCGACAACGACTGCGACGGCCTCACCGACGACGCCGACGACAGCGTGAGCGCCACCGAGGGCGTAGAGAGCTTCCTCGACGCCGACGCCGACGGCTTCGGTGACCCCACGGCGAGCGCGCTCACCTGCGCCGTGCCCACGGGCTACACCCTCGACGCGACGGACTGTGACGACGGCGCCGCCGAGATCAACCCCGACGCGGAGGAGCTCTGTGACGGGATCGACAACGACTGCGACACCCTCATCGACGTCGAGGATGACAACCTCCTCGACGGCCTCATCGCCTACGCCGACGCCGACGCAGACGGCTACGGAGACCCGGCGACGGGCCAGATCGTGTGTGAGCTAAGCGCCGGGCAGGTGACCGACGGCGAGGACTGTGACGACACAGACGGCAGCCTGAGCCCCGCGGCGGAGGAGATCTGTACAGACACCCTCGACAACAACTGTGACGGCGGCGTGAACGAGGCTTGCCCTCTGTGCAGCGACCTGAGCGTGGTGGAGTACTTTGACTCCTTCACGACCGGGGCCACGCCGCTCTCCGGCGCGCAGACGATCCTCGGCTTCACCCTCGCGGAGCACGACACGGACGCTGGGTTTAGCGCCGCGTATGACGCCGCGCCCCCAGACGTCATCGTGATCGACGTGCCTGGCTCCCCCGTCCCCTCTGGGGTCAGCGACCGAATTGAAGACGCGATCTCCAACGGGACGATCGTGCTCTTTAGCTACTGGTACCTCGGGTACGAGTCCGACCTGGCCACCGTCCTGGGGGTCACCACCACCCGCAGCTTCAACACCCCGCTGCCCCTCTCGGCGGCCTCCGGCAGCACCTTGTGGACGATCTCCGAGCTCCTCCCCAGCTCAATCACGAACTACACCTCCGACGCTGGCGTCAACGGCTCGGTGCTTAGCCCCATCGACGACAGCACGTCGGAGATCTTGGCGATCTTCAGCGGTGATGCGAGCAGTGGCGCCATCGTCGCCACCTACGGGGGCCAGGTCATCGTGAACGGTCACCTCCCCTGGGACTTCCAGGCGACGGACGACGACGCCGACGGCTCGAACGACATGGCCGAGCTCTACGTTAACGAGCTGGTCTGGACGACAGGCTGCGCGCGCTGAGCCTCCTCGGGGTCTGTGTTGAATCGACACAGACCCCTGAGGCCCGCTCAGCGCTGGCTCATGTTGTTCCCGCTCTTGTTCGTCGGGTGGGCGACGAGGCGCGACACCTTGAGCCAGAGCCGCTCCTTGAGCGAGCCCTGGCGGGGCGCGTCTGGATCGGGCTTGGGGGTCACCAGCCCAGCGAGCAGCTTCACGACGAGCCTCACACGCATCACGCCTCCTCAGCGCAGCATACCCGCGCCGGGCCGGTTATGGGGAGCCTCCCCTGCGCGTGAGGACCGCATGAGCCAAGACCACCCGCCGCCGCCGCAGGCCGCCCTCGTGGGCCGCCGCTGGGAGGGCGGGGAGCACCTCGTCACCGCGGCGGAGATCGCCGCCTTCGCCCAGGCGACGGACGACCTCAACCCGCGCTACGCCGGGGACGCCCCGGTCGCGCCGCCGATGTTCCACGTCCGGCCGATGCGGGACCTCCTGTTCATGATCATCGAGGACGAGGCGCTGGGCCTCGACGTGCTCCGCCTCGTGCACGGCGAGCATGACGCCCGCTTCTCCCGCCTGCTCCGGGCCGGGGAGCGCCTGCGGGTGGCCGGTGAGCTGCTCAGCGCCGTCGAGAAGCGCTCGGGCCTCGTCATCACCGCCCAGCTCACCGGGGACGTCGGCGAGGAGCGGGTCGTGGAGTGCACGACGGTGTTCTTCATCCGGGCGAAGCCCAGCGCCGAGAAGCCCGCCGACAAGCCCGCCGAGAAGGCCGCGGAGAGGCCCGCCGCGCCGCCGCCGCCGGACTGGACCGCCCCGGTGAACGTCGCCGCCGACGCCTCCTACCGCTACGCCCAGGCCTCTGGCGACGTGAACCCCATCCACATTCACCCCGAGACCGCCCGCAGGGCGGGGCTCCCCGACGTGATCCTCCACGGCCTCTGCACCATGGCGCTCACCGCCCGCGCGCTGACCGACGGCCTCGCCGACGGCGATCCGGGCCGCTTGCGCCGCCTCTCCGTGCGCTGGGCCCGCCCGGTGCTCAACGGGCAGACCCTCACGGTCACCGCGCGCCGCGCCGGGGAAGGCGCCTGGGCGGTCGAGACCCTCGGCCCCGACGGCAAGCCGGTGATCACCGCCGCGGTGGCGGAGCTCGGCTGATGGTCGATCCGCGCTGCCTCCCGCCCGGGGCGCTCAAGGTGCTGGCCGCCGAGCGCCTCGACGAGCGCGCCCCGCCGCCGCACAGCGCCCGGGCCCTGCGGGAGTCCGCCGAGGCCGCCATGGCCAACGACCCCACCAAGGCCCAGGCCCTCGACGGCCTGCTCGTCGCCCTGCGTGACCTGGAGCTCGCTGAAGAGGGCCACCTGCCCGGGGGCCGGGGCCTCACCCGCGGGCGGCCCCTCGCCCAAGACCTCATCTCCATCACCCTGGAGGCCTGGGACGCCGAGGGGCGCCGGGGGGCTCTGCGCCTGCCGCGCCCGGCCTTGGCCCAAGACCCGGTGACCCGCCGCCGCCTCGGCCTGCGCCCGCTGCGCGGCCACGACGACGCGGTGCTCAGCTTTGAGGCGCGTTTTGACGAGGACGGAGAGGTGCGGCCTTGGGCGGCGCTCGGCGGCCCGTCCCTCGCCGAGCTGCTCCCCGTCGAGGACTGGCCCGAGCCCCGGCTCATCGCCGCCTGCCTCGTCGCGGGCCTCGTCGGGCTCTCCGCCTTGCAGCGGCGGGGCCTCGGACACGGCTCCTTGGGGCCGGAGCACCTCATCTTCACCCTCGACGGCGTGCGCCTCGCCTGGCTCGACCCGGTGCTCTCGACGCCGCCGCGCCCCGAGGACGACCTCGCCGCCCTGGGCCGGGCCGTCGGCGCCCTCGACCCCGAAGGGCACGACCCCTTGGGCGCCTTGGCCTGGGGCCTCGCCGAGTCCCCGCCCCCGAGCGTCGGCCTCGCCGTCGATTTGCTGCGTCGCAGCATGGGCCAGTCCTTGCTGGAGCGGCGCCATGAGCTGGCGATGCACGCCCGCGCCCAAGGCCGCCGCCACCGCCACGCCCAGGCGCTCAACCTCAGCCGCCGCCTGAGCCTCGCGCTCCCGCCCCCCGCCGGGGTGTACTGCCTCAAGGCCGAGCACGACGCGGTGATGGTGCTCGCCGACGCCACGGCGTCCCAGCTCCGGGGCGGCCCGGCGACGGCCTGGCCGACGCGCTTCTTGCCGGTGCTCTGGAGCCCTGAGCACGGCCTCGACGCCAGCGCCGCCCGCAGCCTCGTGCGGGCCTGGACCACCCGAGCCCGGGGCGACGAGGCCCGGCGTGTGGATCAGCAGGCGGCCTTGGGCACGACGGACGAGGGCGCGGCGGCCTTGGTGCGCTGGCTGCAGCTTCAGCTCAGCTTACGCACCGAGCGTATGTTGATGGCCCGCAGCGCGCCCTGAGCCCCGGCGGGCTCAGAAGGCGTCGTTGATGGCCAGCGGCGTGCCCCTGTTGTCCTTCTCGTAGAGGAAGGTGCCCTTGGACCAGTTCAAGGGGTCGTCGTTGTCCAAGGCGCCGTAGAGGCTCGCGTTGTGCTGCATCGAGAAGCCCTGGGCCATGGAGTCGCCCCAGTCGAGGCTCGCGTCGTACTCGAGCTCATCGACGATCAGGCCGTCAAACTCGATGAAGAGCTCATCCGCGGAGTTGTCCAGGGTGATGTCGCTGCCGTAGGTGTAGTCCCCGGTGAGCCCGCCGTTCTTCTTGCTGTCGTTGTTTCGCACGAAGAGGGCGTGGTCCCCCGCGGCGATGAGGACCTCACTCGTGAGCTCGTGGCTGTCGGTCCCGGCGTCATAGATGAGCCAGCCGCCGCAGATCCGGAGATCAGCGCCGCTCGCGTTGTAGAGCTCGAACCACTCGGCCTCGTTGTCTTTGAGGGTCTTGGGGTCCTGCATGAGCTCGGTGATCACGAGGTCGCCGTAGCTGATGAGGCCCTCGTCGCAGAGGCCGTCGCAGTTGTTGTCGGCGGCGTCCCGAGACTCCCCGGCCGCCGGGTTCACGCTGGCGTCGGTGTCGTCGCAGTCGTCGCCGGACGCGCTGGTGTCGATGTCGTAGCCGTCGCCGTCGCAGTCGAAGTCGCTGTCGCCGAGGCAGTCGGCGTCGACGTCGTCGTAGCAGTCGTCCGTCGCGCCGGGGAAGCTCGTCGCCTCCTCATCGTCGCAGTCGGTGTCGTCCTCGCTGAGCCCGGCGGTGAGCGCGCAGGCCAAGGCCGTCTCTGAGGCGTCGCCGAAGCCGTCGCCGTCCGCGTCGACGTAGTAGACGACGGCGTCGCTGGGCGGGCCCTCGTCGATGTCGCCGTCGCAGTCCTCGTCGCCGCCACCGCAGGCCTCTTCAGCGTCGGGGTTCACGCCCGCGTCGTCGTCGTCGCAGTCCCCGGCCACGGTGAGGTAACCCGAGGGCGCGGCGCAGGCCGAGACGCTGTTGTCGGGGTCGCCGTGGCCGTCGCCGTCTTCGTCGGCGTAGTAGGTCGTGGCGTCGGGGGTGAGGCCCTCGTCGAGCTCCCCGTCGCAGTCTTCGTCCCGGCCGTCGCAGGTCTCGACGCCGTCGGGATTGACCGCGGCGTCGCCGTCGTCGCAGTCATCCGTGTTCTCGACGCTGCCCGCCGGGGGCTCACAGGCCAACAGCGGCGCCTCGGGGTCGCCGTAGCCGTCGCCGTCTTCGTCGGCGTAGGTGGTCTCGGCGTCTAGGGCGTCCTCATCGACCTCGGCGTCGCAGTCCTGGTCTTTGCCGTCGCAGACCTCATCCGCGCCGGGGTAACGGCTGGCGTCGTCGTCGTCGCAATCGGTCTCGGCGGTGACCCCGTCGCCGTCGGCGTCTACGGGGGCGTCGCTGTCGTCGCCGCCGCCGCTGTCATCTGCCTTGCTGTCGTCGCCGCCGCTGTCGTCCCCGGTGACGCCGGAGTCGTCCACGGGCTCGCGGTCGTCGATGCCGATGGGCTTCTCCGGGAGACAAGCCATCATCAGGCCGAGGAGGGGCAGAAGGGGGGCGCGCATCGCTCACTCCGGGGGACACCCCTCATCCTGCCGGGGATCCAGGCCCTCGTCAACCGCGCCGGGCTCAAAGTGCGCTCGGCTCTCCGGGGATGGGCTGGTGAATCGGGAGCACCACCTGGAAGCGGGCGCCTTCGCCGGGCTGGCTGCGCACGGTGATGAGCCCGCCGTGCCGCTCGGCGATGCGGGCGCAGATCGCCAGCCCGACGCCGTTCCCGCCGTACTCCTCCGGGCGGTGGAGCCGCTGGAAGATGCCGAAGATTCTCGGGGCATAACGCTCATCTAAGCCGATGCCGTGATCGCGGACGGTGATCCTCGCCACGCGGGTGTCCCACTCGGCGTCGACCTCGACGCGGGGCGGCTCGTCCCGCTTGTGGAACTTCAGGGCGTTCCCGATGAGGTTCTGCAGGAGCTGGTGCATGAGCGTGCGGCTGGAGTCGAGGGTCGGCAGGGGGCCGACGGTCACCTGGGCGCCCTTCTCGTGAATCACCTCCTCCAGATCCGAGAGCACCTGGCGGGCGACCACGCCGAGCTCGACGGGCTGGAAGGTGATGGGGTTCGCCGCGGCGCGGGAGTAGCTCAACAGGTCGCCGATGAGGCCATGAACCCGCTCGGAGGAGCCGTAGATGCGGGTGAGGTACTCCTGGGCGCCGGGGGGGAGCTGGTCGCCGTAGAGCGCCCGCAGGCGCTCGGCGAAGAGCATGATCTTCCGCACCGGGGCCTGGAGGTCATGGGAGACGATAGACGCGAAGCGGGAGAGCTCGGCGTTGGAGAGCGCCACGAGGCGGGACTTCTCCTCAAGGAGCTGCTCGGCCTGCTTCCGGTCGGTGATGTCGCGGCCGATGGCGTAGATGAGCTGCTCCTCCGCCGAGGCCGAGGCGCTCCACAAGACCGTGCGCCAGCCGCCCTCCGCCGTGCTCAGCCGCAGCTCAAAGCCCACCACCTCCCGGCCGTCGGCGAGCTCGTCAGCCACGGCGCCGAAGCGCGTGCGGTCGTCGGGGTGGCTCAGCTCGATGAGGGCGCGGCCGGGGATCTGGTCCAGCGGCAGGCCCAAGGCGCGCTCCCAGGCGGGGTTCACCTGCTTGAGGCGCCAGTCGAGGTCGAGGATCCCCAGCATGTCCGGGGACATCCTGAAGAACCGCTGCGCCCAGCCCATCTCGGGGATCTTCGACATCGGCTCCTTACGCGCTGAGGGTCACGAGCTGCAGCCAGTATCGCCCAAGCAGGCCCATCAGGTCTACTAGCCCGTCGAAGCTCGGCGGCCGGGCGACGACGGAGCTGACCCCGGCGGCGTAGAGCTCCTTGAGCCACGGCGTCTCGGTGGGGCCTGGCGTGATGACGATGACCGGCACGGCCCGGGCGCGCCGATCCGCGCGCAGGGTGGTGATGAGGGGCAAGACCTCGGGGGTCTGGAGGTCGAGCACGATGAGGCCCGGCGGCGCGTCCCCGGCGAAGAGCGCGAACTCCCCCTCGCCGCCGAGGTAGCGGGTGAGCGCCCCGGCGTCCTCGAGCACGTCGATGCGCCCGGGCAGCCCGGCGTCGATGGCCGCGGCCTCCAGGCGCAGGCGCAGGTCGGCGCGGTCCACGACGAGGCAGATCACCAGCTCATCGCGGAGGCGATCATCCTGGGCCATCGTTTAGTCCTCGTCGACGACGCGGCGGTCGCGGAGCCGACGCATCAGCGCCTTCGCGAGCCCAAACTCAGGGTCGAGGCGCAGGGCCCGGGTGACCCGCGCCATGGCCTGCTCGTTCTCCCCGGCGTCGGCCTCGACGGCGGCGAGGAAGGTCTGGGTGGCGGCGACGGGGTCCCCGCTCACGTCCGCGAGCTCCAGGAGCTCCCGGCCCTTGGCGTGGCGGCGGCGGAGGTCGAGCTGGGGGTTGTTCCAGATCGCCCAGCCGAGGTAGCCCGCGTAGAGCGAAGAGTTGGGCTCCTGCTCCCGGGCGACGTGGAACCAGCGGGCGGCGGTGTGGTAGTCCTTCGCGTTCAGGGCGCGGAGGCCCTGCTCAAAGCTCGTCTGGTGCGGCGGGACGGTGAAGACCCCGGCGGAGGGGCGGCCGGCGCGGATGTTCTTCGACGCCTCCCGCACGCGGCTGAGGAGCTTCTGGGAGAGCTCGGAGAGCGCGGCGTTCTGGGCCTCCCGCACGGTCTCATCGTCGTAGCGGCGCTCCAGGCGCTCCAAGGCCCGGCTCACGAGCTCGGGGCTTGAGCCCTTGGGCACACCCAGCGCCGTCCAGTCATCGGCGCGCTCGATGCGCTCCCACTCCCGCTGCAGGCGGCTGAGCAGGAGCGCGAGGTGGGCGGGGTCCACCGCCGCGCGGCGGGGCGCCTCGACGGAGTGGACGGAGATGTCGTCGAAGTAGCCGGTCTGGGCCTGGGGGCGCGGCGGCGCGGCGAAGCTCGTCTTGGTCGGGGAATCGACGTGCGCGGGCGGGCGCGGCGGCACGTTGAGCTGACGGGTGCCCGCGCTGGCCACCGGGGGCGTGGCCGGGCGAGGCGCCGCGGGCT
>JAKLKD010000376.1 GCA_023150845.1 Myxococcota bacterium
CGCCGCCGCCCGCCGCCAGCGCGCCGACGGGGAGTGGACGGCGATGCGCGCCGCCGGGGTGCGGGGTCGGGCGCTCCTGCCCGCGGCCTTGATCTTGGCCTTGGGGGTGGGCGCGGTGAGCTGGCGGCTTCATCACGAGGTGGAGCCCCGGGCCCGGGCCGCGCTCAAGGAGGCCGCCCGCGACGGGCTTCGCCCGAGGCCCAACCAGCTCCTGCAGCTCGGCGGGGTGGCGCTCATCGGGGCCGGGGTGGACGGCGCGGCGCTCACCGACGTGCGGATCGTCTGGGAGCGGGAGGGGCAGCTCACCGTGGGCTGGGCCGCCCGGGCGTCTTGGCAGGCCGAGGGGGTCGTGCTGGAGCGCGGCGTGCTGCATCACCCGGAGGATCCCGAGCTGCGGATCGACTTTGGCCGCGCGACCTTGTCCGCGCCCCAGACCAGCGCCCGGGTGGAGCTGGTCGAGCGCAGCGACGCCTCGCTGCGGGGCCTGATCGAGCGGATGGAGTCCCGCGGGCGCCGCGCCGAGGTGGAGCGCGCCTGGCTCTACCGGCGAGACGCCGCCCCGGTGGCCGCGGCGATCATCCCGATCCTCAGCCTGCCCTTGGCGCTGCGGGGCCGCCCGGAGCGCATCTTCCTCTGGGTGCTCGTCTACTGGGCGCTCAACCGCCTCGTCGATCCCCTCGCCAGCGTCTTGCCGGGCCTCTTCATCGCCTGGACGCCGACCTTCGCTTTGGCGCTCGGCGCCGCCTGGGTCTGGGCGGGGTGGAGGGATCGATGACGCTCGCGCGGCTCACCTTCGCCTTGTTGGGCCGGGGCATGGCGCTCACCTTCGCCGCGGGCCTCGCCGTGCTCGGGATCATCGAGGCTGTTGAGCGGTCTCGGGGCCAGCCCGCCGGGAGCCTCGGGCTCTTGGTCTTGCTCAAGCTGCCGGCGCTGGCCCGGGAGCTCTGGCCCGCGCTCTTGTCCGCCGGGGCCGCCCTCGCCGTCGCCCGGGCGCGGTCGCGGGGGGAGCTCGTCGCGTTGGGCGCCGCCGGGGTGACGCCGCGGGCGCTGCGTGTGAGCCTCGTCGCCGTCGCCGTCACCGTCGGCCTCGCCGTGGCGGGGCTCACCGAGGCGCTCACGCCCTGGGCCCGAGACGCGGCGGCGGGTCAGGAGGCCGCGGCGGCGGGGCACAGCCTCACCCTGCGCGGCGCCTGGGTGCAGAGCGAGCGGGGCCTCATCCACGTCAGAACGGTGGGCCCCGACGCGCTCTTGGGCGTGACGATCCTGCCGAGCAGCGGGCCCTACGCCCGCATCGACGTGGTGTCGTTGGCTGAGGTCGGGGAGGGCTGGGCGGCTCAAGGGGCGGTCGGGCGTCGCCTGGAGGGCGGAGGGATCACCGCAGAGGCCCTTGATGACGCCGTGGTGAGCGCGGCGCTCCCGCCCCCGGAGGCCCTGCGCCTCGGCACACGGCGCCTGGGCTTTGAGGAGGCCTCCTTGGCCGAGCTGCGGGCGCACCCCGACCCCGCGGCCCGGGCCTGGGCGCGGCACCGGGGCCTCGCGCCTCTGGGCGGGGCCCTGCTCGTCGGGGCGGCGGCCACGTTGAGCCTCAGCCTGACCTGGGGCGCCGCGGCGGTGAGCGGCGCGGCCCTGGTCGTCGGCGCCGCCTGGCTGGGCCTGGGGCTCGGCGCCGTCGCGTTAGGGGGCGCTGGGGCGCTTCCTCTGGGGCTCGGCGCGGCGCTCCTCGCCCTCGGCGTGATTCGGTCGCCGCGCTGGGGCGGCTGAGCGCTTCAGCCGCTGACCTCGAGGAGGTAGCCGGAGTAGCCCTCGCCCGCGCCGGGGCGCTTCACGAAGAACCCGGCCTCCCAGTCGGCGATGAAGTACCGGCCCGGCTGGAGGTCCATCACGACGATGTCCCGGCCCTTCTCGACGGTCTTGGTCGTCGGGGTGAGGCGCTCGGCGTAGTCGATGCCCCACTGGGTGTCGGACTTCGGCGACATGCGGTACGCGCAGCCCTCCTCGTCCAAGCGGAACACCCGCCACTTGCCCTCGGTGCGGTTGTCGAAGAAGGGCTGAGCACCGGCGGCGAAGGCGTTGCCGACGGAGTCTTTCTCGTTCAGGCAGTAGTGCTTGAAGGCCTTGGCGCCGACGCCGCCCGCCCGCCGCTCCAGAGAGCCGGGGGTGAGCGTGCGGTACTCCTTGCCGTCGAAGGCCAAGAGGCCCTCTTGTTCGGGCACCTTCACCAAGAGGCGGCGGCCGACGTCGTAACGTTTACGCTCCGTGGCCTGCACCGTCGGCACGGCCTCGCCGATGTAGCCGGGCATCGTGATGGAGAGGTCGTAGGGGCCTGGCGCGCACTCAAAGGCGAACTTGCCCTCGTCGTCGGTCTGGGCCTCACACAGGCTGCCGATGGCCCCGACGCGGGCGCCGACGACGGGATCACCCGCGGCGTCCACGACCTCGCCGTCGATGGCCATCTTTCCGCAGGCGGTGAACGCGCCCAAGGTGAGCGCGGCGAGCACGAGGGAAGGAGGGGAGACGCGCATGGCTCAGACCTCGTGATGCCAGACGTGATCGAGCTTCGACGCGGGCAAGAAGAGCGTGCGGGACGGGCCCACAAGCTCACGGCCACGGCCGTCGAGCCAGCGCGTGACACGCAGGGTGACGCCGCCCTGCTCAGAGACCACCTGACCGACGACGGCGGCCACCCCTTCCGGGGCGTGCGCTTCGGCGCTGGAGAAGGTGAAGAGGGGGGTGCGAAGGAACGCCGTGACCATCATGTTTTTTGCGCCTTTGAGACAAGGAAGGGAGCCTATTCGGTTGTGGGCCACGCCGCCACGACGAGGGTTTGACGTGGTCTCTTGGACGGGTGAGTGAGCAAATTGTCTGCCTACCCCTGTGCCCGGAGGAGCCTGTGCGTCTGTCCCCCCTCATGCTGTTCATCTTCGCGGCCTGCGGGCCGGACCCGGAGCTCGTCAAAGAGAAGGACGCGCTGGCCCAGCAGGTCAGCCAGCTCACCCAAGAGAAGGAGCGCGTCGAGCGTGAGCGCGACGCCTTACGCACCCGGGCGGAGCGCCTGCAGCGTGAGGTCGAGGACATGCGCCGCCGCGAGATCTACGCCCGCCTCAAGATCACCGAGGGCCAGAAGCTCTCGGCGACCCTCGACACCACCCAAGGCACGCTCACCTGTGAGCTCTGGCCCGAGAAGTCGCCGAAGACCGTGCTGAACTTCGTCGAGCTCGCCGAGGGCACCCGGGAGTGGACCGACCCCAAGACCGGCGAGAAGGTCAAGCGCCCGCTCTACAACGGCACGATCTTCCACCGCATCATCAAGAACTTCATGATCCAGGGCGGCGACCCCCTCGGCAACGGCACCGGAGACCCCGGGTACCGCTTTGAGGACGAGGTCGACAACGGCCTACGTTTTGACCAGCCGGGCCTCTTGGCGATGGCGAACTCCGGGCCGAACACCAACGGCTCGCAGTTCTTCATCACCGACTCGACCCCGGACCACCTCGACGGCAAACACACCATCTTCGGGAAGTGCGCGCCGAAAGAGACGATCAAGACGATCATCAACGTCGAGACCGGCCCGCGAGACAAGCCGGTCACCGACGTGGTGCTCAAGAAGGTCACGATTCAGCGGGGCTGATTAGACCAGCGGTCTAGCGTCGGTGAGGGGATCGTCACCCCCACCGACGCCAGGCGCGCCGCCTCAGAAGGCGACGCCGAGGCCGACGCGGCCGAAGAGCTGCTGGTCGGAGAGCTCACCCAAGGTGACGCCGGACTCCGCGGCGACGATCTCCATCGCCCGGGAGGTCAGCCCGAAGCCCGCCGAG
>JAKLKD010000377.1 GCA_023150845.1 Myxococcota bacterium
CGGCGTGTATCCCGGCTGGACGGTGCCGATTCATTACGACCCGATGATCGCCAAGCTCGTCGTCTGGGGTCGTGATCGGGAGGAGTGCATCGCCCGCACCGACCGCGCCCTGCGCGAGTACCGCGTGCTCGGCATCAAGACCTCCATCCAGTTCTTCCGCGCCGTGCTCGCCGACCCACGCTTCTTGCGCGGCGAGTACACGACGGCCTTCATCACCCCTGAGCTGCTCGGATCGTTGCCTGAGGGCGACGAGCACGAGCTCGCCGCCGTCGCCGCGGCCATCGCCCAGCTCGAGTCCGACCTCGCCCCGGCCAAGGCTGAAGGCGGCGGTGAGGCCAGCGGCGAGTCGCCCTGGCGCCGGGTCGGCCGCTGGCAGAACACGAACCGGGTGCCGCGATGATCTACGACGTCACCATCGGTGATCAAAAGCTCAAGGTGCGCGTCGACCGCGCGGAGTCCGGCTACACCGTGCAGGTCGGCGACGGGCCCGTCCGCCAGGTCGACGCCCGCTGGGTGCGTGACCACCTCTCCATGGTCTTCGACGACCAGCGCAGCTTCGACGTGCCCTTGGCCCGGGCGAAGGACGGCTGGCACGTCGGCGTGCGTGGCCAGGGCTACTTCGCCAAGGTGGTCGACCCCCGCCGCGCGGCGCTCCGGCTCTCCTCCGGCGCTGAAGAGGGCGTGCTGATGACGACGATGCCTGGCCGCGTCGTCGCCGTGCTCGTGAAGGAGGGCGAGGCCGTCACCAAGGGCCAGCCCCTAGTCGTCGTCGAGGCCATGAAGATGGAGAACGAGCTCAAGGCGCCGAAGGACGGCGTCGTGGAGCACATCTTCGCCCAGGTCGGCGCGGCGTTGGAGTCCGGCGTCAAGCTGCTCCAGCTCGGCTGAGCAGCGCGCCGCGCTCAGCCGCGCTTCTTCGTGCTCGTCAGGGCGGCCACGCCGGCCCCGATGATGTAGAGCCCCATGAGCGGCACGGCCATGATGAGCTGGGTCACCGGGTCCGTCGTCGGCGTGAGCACGGCGGAGATGACGAAGATCGCGACCAAGGCGTGCCGGGCGTAGTTGATCATGTCCCGGCCATCGACGAGGCCGAGCCTCGCGAAGAACCAGACGACGACGGGGAGCTGAAAGCTCAGCCCGAAGGCCAACAAAAACTTGATGGCCGTCGAGAGGTACGCGCTCATCGAGAGCACGGCGGCGGTGTCGGTGCCGACCACGTCGAGCAGAAACTTAAAGCCGTAGCCGAACATGACGTAGTAGCAGAACGCGCCGCCGGAGAGGAAGAGCACGGTCGAGGAGATCACGAGCGGCAGCACGACCTTACGCTCCGAGGCGTAGAGCCCCGGCGCGACAAACAGCCAGATCTGCGAGAACACGACGGGGGAGGCCGCGAAGAGCCCCGCGATGACCGAGACCTGCAGGTAGGTGAACACACCCTCCAGCGGGTCGGTGATCGCCATCGTGCCTTCGCCGCGCTCCTTGAGGGCGGCGACCATCGGGGCCGAGATCCAGTCGTAGAGCTGCTCAGAGAAGAAGAAGGCCACCACGACGCAGACCAGGCAGGCCCACATCGCCACGACCAGCCGGGTGCGGAGCTCCCGGAGGTGGTCGAGGATCGACATACGATAGGTCTCGACCGGATCGACCGCCTCGCTCATGGCGTCTCCAGGGGCGGGGAGCGCGGGGCGTCATCGTCGTCGAGGCCGGGGCCGCGGGGGAAGATGTCCGGGGCGGCGCTCTGGGCCGCGGCGCTCGGGGCCGGGGCGCTCTGGGCGGTCGGCGTCATGAGCTCCGGGGTCTGGTCAGCCTGGGTGGGGCGCGGGGCGGTGAGGGTCTGCTCGGCGAGGGCCTTTCGTTTGGCGAGGAGCTCCTCGCGGCGCTTGCGGATCTCGTCGGCGCGTTTCTCGGCGTCGCTGCGGTCGACCTCGATCTGGAAGGCGTTTCGCAGCTCATCCGACGCCCGGCGCAGCTTCGCGTACTGCCGCCCGAGGAAACGCATCATCTCCGGGAGGTCGTCTGGGCCGATGAACACGATCGCCAAGATGGCGATCACGAGCATCTCTGAGAGGCCGATGTTGAGCACGCGCGCTCCGACGTGAGCCGTGTAGGTCTAACGCGCCGCCGCCTGTTGGGGTATTCGCCGCGGAGAATGCCCCGTGGAGAGTCAGCGTGGCGTCTTGAGGATGCCAGGGAACTGGGTGCCCGCGCGTGGATCAACGCCCATGTACCGAGCGGTGCCGTTGCCGACCTCGACGGTGAAGGCGAGGCGGTCGAGGTACGCCAAGCCGTCGCGCTCCATGAGGCCCTCGGGCGGCGGCGGGAACGGCGAGGCGAGGCGAAACGCCGAGATCACCGCCTGGTCCAGAGGCGGGGCGCCGCTGTCATCGTCGACCCGGGCGTCGTGCAGGCGGCCATCCGGGCCAATGACGACGCTCACCACCGTGGTGTAGCGCGGCCGGGTGAGCATGAGCTGGCCGCCGAGGTTGTCGAGGTTCTGGTTCCAGTAGAAGCTCACCATCCGTTTGATCTGGTTGATGTAGGCCGCGTACAGGAACTCTTTGGTGTTGAGGTTGACCGCCTCGCCCTCACGCTCCTTGAGGAGGTCGTTCGACGGTGAGCCGGTGATGGACTGCGTCGAGAACGAGCCGACGGTGGGCGCCTGGAGGCCGTCCTTGTTCGTGACCTTGTACGGCGAGGGCAAGGCCGCGAGGCTGCCGTCGCGGTCGGGCTCAAAGCTGTCGTTGCCCACCTGGGCGCCGGTGGAGTGATCCGTCGCGCCGACGTCCTCGACGTCTTCGAGCTGGAGCTTGTCTTCAGGGCTGAAGGTCTTCGCGATCACCTCGGGGTTGGGCCGGAACTCCTTCACCCGGGTCTCTTCTTCGACGCGCTGGTTGTACTCGGCGAGGTACTCGGCGTCTAAGGGGCGCTCCTGCAGCTCCGGCTCGGCGATCTCGACGACCTGGCCGTCCCAATCGACCTCGGGCGTCTCGGGCTCCTCCTCAGGCTCCTCCGGCGGGGCCAAGACCACGACCTGTAGGGTCGGCGGGCGGGATTTTGGCTCCGGGGTCAAGAGCGGGCTCAAGATGCTCACCGTGAGCAGGATCAAGAGGTGGCCGATGAGCGCCAGGACCCCGAAGGTGAACCAGCGTGCGAAGCGCGCACCAAACGGCGGACGACGGGGGGACGCGGGTGCGCGGAGCGTTGGGGCCATGCCTCTCCAACCTTCACTTTGACACCGGGCCCACCCTGCGGCAAGCGCCGCGCGCGGTGAGCGGTCGCTATCTCCGGTCGTTGACCTGCACAAAGTTGATCGCGTGGGGGTAACAGGCGCCGAGACCGCTCAGATCGGCCTCATCAGGGGGGCGCGGCACCCGGGCGGGCAAAGCGGCGAGGGCGGCGGCGTCGAGGCCCTCCACGCCGCTCGGCTTCGAGAGCGTCGTCTCCCAGACCTTGCCCCGGCGGCTCACGCAGAAGTTCACCTCGGCGGCGCCCTCGACGCCGTCGAGCTTGAGCTGCACCGGCACGGCCTCGGAGAAGCCCCGGCGCGCGAGCTTGTGTACGTCGCCGAGCCAGGCGGCGAGGGGATCCGCCACGGTGGCGACCTGGCTCGTGTCGCCGACCTGGAGATCCAGGCGGGCGGCGGGGCTCGCGGGCGCCCCGGCCCCGGCGATCTGGGGCGCGCCGGGGAGGGTGATGACCGGCTCGTCGGGGCGGGCGCTGCGGCCGCCTTCACCTTCGCCGTCGCCGCGGGTCTGCCCGAGGACGGGGGGGCCGCTGAGCTCGGCGTGGCGCGCCTCGGGG
>JAKLKD010000378.1 GCA_023150845.1 Myxococcota bacterium
TCGCTCAGCCGAGGGTCACGACGGGCTCGTCGAAGCGCAGCAGCTCGTAGATCGGCACCTCAAGCACCTCGGCGTAGCGAGCGAGCAAGGGCACGGACGGGCAGCGGGCGCCGGACTCGTGGCGGCTGACCTCGGCGGCGTCGGTGTTGAGCAGAGACGCCACGTCGCGCTGGCTCAGGTCGCGGGCTCGGCGCAGGGCGCGTAGGCGCGCTCCGACGCGGACCTTGAGGGCGTCGGTGTCTGTGTCGGGGGTCATTTGTCCTCCGAGTCGCCACGAGATGTGACGCTGAGCACGGCGTTGATGGCCCGGATCGCCTCGTCGCGCTGAGCGGGCTTGGCCTCTCGGAGCAGGCTCAGGGCACGCTCCATGTCGCGAAGGAGGTCGAGGGGCTGCTCGTGGTCGAGCAGCACGGTCAGGCTTGACTGTAGGCCCCGGGCGATGGCGTCGAGGGTGATGAGGCTCGCGGCGCGCTGGCCGTTCTCGATCTTGCTCAGCTCGGCGTGGCCGACTCCGGCCCGCTCGGAGAGCTGGCGTTGGGTGAGGCCACGAAGCTCGCGGAGGGTGCAGATGCGGCGCCCGACGGTGCGGATGAGGTGGCTTGGGGATGGCATCAGCGCACCTCGACGTTGAGTGCCTGGAGGGCTTCGCCGAGGTGGTCGTGGGCCGCCTGGAGGGCGCCGGGCTTGCCGTGGAGGCTCGTGTGGAGGTCGTGGAGCGGGGCGAGGTCCGTCTCGGTGAGCGGACGCTGGCGGAGCGTTCGTGTGAGGTGGAGCAGGAGCGCCTGGGCGGCGCGGGCCTGCTGGTCGAGGCGGCGGGGGCCGGTGCCGATGGCTCCGCGGAGCGTGGCGATGGCCTCGGTGAGCGGGACCAGGGCGTCGGCGCCTTGGTTCAGGGGGCGCGGTGGGGTGTGCGGCGGGATGGTCGCCTGCTCGACACACAGCGCGGTCTGGAGGTTCGCGGCGCGGGTGACGTTCAGGGTCAAGCCGTCGAGGTGGGATTGCAGGTGCGTGAGGTCGAGCATGAGCGGGCGCGGGTCGGCGTCGGCGCCTTGGAGGGTGGTGAGGGTGAGCGCCTCGGCGTTTGTGCAGGCGCGCTCGGCGATGGGGAGGAGGTCGTCGAGGCGGTCGCGGGCCTGGAGGAGCTGGGCGTAGAGATCGAGGCTCAGGGCTTGAGGGTCGGTGGGCATGTTTGATTCCCGAGTTGAAGGAGGAGGAGTCTGTGTTGGGCCTGGGCAGAGCGCGGCCCTGGGTCGGGTCGTCGGGTGGACGACGCGGCCTGAGCGGGCGGACGCGGGGTGGCCGAGGGCAGGCCCGGATCCCCCGCTGGTGGGCGCGGGATCGGCGGGCAGAGCTCGGCCAAGGATCGCCGCGGGAGGGGATCACGCGGAGATCGCTGGCGTTGGCGCTATAGGCGGAGAATCCGCCTGGGACCTACACTTAGGTCACCAGGGGCGGCTCAGGCGGGGGCGCTGGGGCCTCGCTCGACGGCGGCTTGCTGGCGTCGGAGCGAACTCGGGAATTATGTTCAAGAGGCGGGCAGGCGTTGACTGCTCGCCGGGGGCGTCGATGGTCACACATCTTCGGCTCCGGGGTCCGGTGGAGACTGGCATCTCCGCCGGGCCCGTTTCGGCTGGGGTTAGGGTGTCAGACGGTGCTGAGGAGCACCGGCGATAGTGTTACATAATGCCTGGGGGACGGGCAATGGCGGAATGATCAATTTTGAGGAGAAAGTTGTTTGTGATAGAAATTGTTGAGGATTATGAGGGCGTCGAGGACAGGAGAGCACGATGGTCAAGCCATGTGAGAATGAGGAGTGTGGCAAGCCCTTCATCGCGAAGCGGCGGGACACGCGGTTCTGTTCGGCGAGTTGTCGGGCGCGGGCGCACACGCTCAAGAGTCGGCGGGAGTATCTGTTGGCGCGGGCGGGTGTGGCGGCGGGCGTAGAGGTGGTGGTGCCGACGACGCCAGCAACACCAGCGACGGCGAGGCTGGAGCGGCGGGTGCGGGGGCTGGAAGCCGCGATCGAGGGGGCGCGGGTGGAGGCGGTGCGGGGGCTCGGTGAGCTGGCGTCGGAGCTGCGGGTCGGTCGGAACCAGGCCGCCGAGGCCGTCGCGGAGCTCTCGGCGCGGGTAGACACCGAGGTCGCGGCGCAGGCGAGGCGGGCGCGGTCGGCGGCGACGGAGGGGCGGCGGAGGGACCAGCGGCTCCGTGAGGTTGAGGCGCAGTTGTTGCGGGTGACGACGCTCTTGGGGGCGCTGGAGCAGAGGCTTGTGGCCGTGGAGCAGGCGGTCGCGGTGGCGACGGCGCGGCTCGGAGGCCCGCGACGGTGAGCGGTTGGCGGGGTCGCGCGTTTCCAGGGCGCTACGATTTGCTGGTCTGGTAACTTCGAGCCACAGGGGCCGATCGGCCCTGGCGGGGTCGTGCGGGCCGTTGTTGGCGGGGTAGCGCGTTTCCAGGGTGCTGAGAGTTGCTGGTCTGGTAACCTTGCGCGGTGGGGCTCGATCGGCCTTGGCGGGGTCGTGCGGGCCGTTGTTGGCGGCGGAGCGCGTTTCCAAGTTCGTCAGACCTCGCTGGTCTGTCAAATTTGGGGCGCTCGCGTCGGGCTTGTGAACGGGCGCATAGTGTGGGTAGCCTAGGGCACGGAGCGTCTGCGTTTATGATCACTCGATACATCAGGGGCCACTGAGAGAATCAGGTGCGTTGGCCCTCTCGTGCTCTCGTCTCCCAAGCCTGCGTCCGAGCCAAGCTATCGCGCCCTCGTTCTTGACCAAGGCGTCTTGGTCAGCTTGACCAAGGGGCTGGTCAGCTTGACCAAGGCCCTGGTCAGCGCTGACCACGAGGCTGGTCAGCTTGACCAAGGCCCTGGTCAACGTTGACCACGAGGCTTTTCAGTTGACCAGGGGCTTGGTCAGCGCCTGAAGCGGACTGGGCGGCGCAGGCCCGGCCGACTCTGGAGCTAGACGACTTGGAGAGCGAGCTCGGCCCTCGCCTTGGGTCTTCGGGGCGCTGGGTTGGCGGAGCGGCCTTGCAGCGCCCAGGGCGCGCTCCGAGTGCGCTCCGAGTGAACGGGGCGGCTCACGGGGTCGCTGAAGAGGTGGGTCGCGCTCAGCAACCTCAAGCTCACTCCCCCTGCCTTTGCAGGCCAAGGCTTCTCCACCCGCGACGCCAGCTCTCAGATGGGGCGAGCGCTCGCAGGGGCTCGACGGCTGACCGAGCCCCCAACACGCCAAGGTGTCACCCCCTGAGCCTGCCGCGCCGAGGCCGCCGTCCCCGCGGTGTTCAGGCGACCGGGTCGCGCTCGTTCAACAAGCCCGCAGCGTGATGACGACGTGCAGCTCCATCGGCGTCGCGAACATGACGTGGTCACGGCCTACGTCGCCCACAGAATCCCCCGTGGAAGTCGAAAATTCGCGGATCATGCACTTCCGACGAGCTTCCACGGCGCTTCCGCGGCGCTTCCACCGGCTTCCAAAGCGCTTCCACCGGCTTCCGAAGCGCTTCCACCGGCTTCCGAAGCGCTTCCACCGGCTTCCGAAGCGCTTCCACCGGCTTCCGAAGCGTATCTGACGGCTTCCGCACCCGAACAGCCTGATGAATTACAACTTCCACGTCGCCTGAAGAGGCCGAGACGCCAAGAATTACAACCTCCGAATCGAGGTCTTACGCGCCTCCGTGCGTTCCACGCGCGACTCCTGATGGCGCAGCGCAGAGTCCGACACCAGGAGCGCGCAGGGCGCCGCTCAGTCAGGGCGCACGCAAGACGCGGAGGCGAGCGTGAGAGACCTCGCGCGCTCGG
>JAKLKD010000379.1 GCA_023150845.1 Myxococcota bacterium
GGGGGCTCAGGCGGGCGCGGCGGCGCGGCGGGCGGCGCGTTGAAGCCCAAGAACGGATCCTTCGGAGGAGGGGCGTCCGGCGCGCCCAGCTCTCCAGCGACGACAGCGCCGCCCACACCACCGGCGAAGAGGCTCGCGAGGCGCTCCTCGACGGCGTCGGCCTTGGGCGCGGCCGCGACGGCGCCTCCGCCCAAGGCGTCAATCACCGCGGGGCCCGAGACCACGCTCGCCTGACCGTCCCAGCCCGCGAACACCACACCCTCGGCGATCCGCACGGAGACGGTGACCTCCTTGGGCAAGGTCAGCTCGGGCCCGAGGCCGTGGGCGCTGAGGCGGATGGGCGGATGGAAGGCCTTCTGCGCGGCCTCCGCGAAGGCCGTGGCGTCCTCCTCCCGCAAGAACGCGGCGACCCAGCGCCCGATGGAGCCGGGCCCCGCGCCGATGACGCCGCCGCGGCGCATCGCCGCCGCGCCGAGGCCCGTCCACCGGCTGTGCAGCGCGGCGACGGGGGTGACCGAGCCGTGCTCACGCCCGAGCGCGGCCGCCTCAAAGAGCGCACGCTCCGCCCGCAACGCGACGACGAAGGCGCTTCGGGCCCCACCATCGCCCCGGGGGCTCAGCCAGGCCCAAGACCCGGTCCCGACGAGGGGCCCGCGGGTAGACGTCCAGCCGCCCCCCTGGGCGGTCAAGGGCACGACGTGCTCGGCGATGTTCGTGAGGAGGTCCCAGGCCCGGAGACCCCGGCAGACCTCGACGTAGCTCGCGGCGAGGGCCGTGGCGCCTTGGCCCTTGAGCAAGGCCGCGACGAGCTCCTTCGGCACACCGGCCTCGGCGAGGGCCTTGGCGTCGGTGAGGGAGCTGAGGCCGTGGAGCGCCCAGGCGGCGACCTGGGGATCAAAGGACAAGGCGAGCGCATCCCGGCGATCTCGGCTGAGGTCACGGAGGCCCTGGACGGCGATGTTCGGCGCGGCGCCTTTGAGCTCCAAGGCCGCGAGCGCCGTGCGCACCGCCAAGAAGGCGCCGGTGAGCGCGGCGGGCTCGGCGGGGCTGCCCAAGGCGGCGGCGGCCAAGGGGAGGTCCCCAGGCAGCTCCAGGCCGTCTCGGGGGATGACCAGGGGCAGCCGAGCGCGCACGAGGGCCTGGTGCAGCCGGGAGGGCGCGAGGCCCTCGTCGAGCTGCCCGGCCAGAGACCAGGCCGCGGACAGGCGCGCGGAGAGGCTGCGTGAGACGCTCTGCAGCGCCACGGCGCGGGCGGGGATCTCAAAGTCCAGGAGCCGGGTGAGCGGCGGGGCGAGGCGCGCGGCGAGGGCCGGGGCGACCTCCCGGAGCTCCTCGACGTCCCCGTCGACGATGGCGCTCGACTGCCGGGCGAGCTCCAGGAGCACCAAGGAGCAGGCCTGGGGTGAGGTCTGGGCCGCCTCCAAGAGGAGCGAGGCGAGGGCCAAGGTGAGCGGATCCCGCGCCAAGGCGGCGCCGCTGAGCTCCTCCGCGCCCTCCCCGCTCTGTCCGCGGGCCAAAGGCTCCAAGAGCGCGATCAGGCGCTCGGCGAGAGGCGCGCGGAGCACGCCGGAGAAGATCACGGGGAGCCCCAGCGCGGGCCCGTCGCGGAGGGGGAGCAAGGTCAGAGGCGGAAGATCGGCGCCGAGGTCGGGCGCGACGCTGAGCGCGTCGTCCGAGTCAGTGACCAGGCGGCATTTTGGGACGACCACCTTGAGGAAGTCCAGCACGTCCATCCGCGGACTCCGAGTCTTGGGAGCGGGCAGACCAGTCTAACAGGTTCCGATCTTGCGGGGGTCACGGCCCCGTGGCCGGGCGTGGGCGGGCCCCCGGCGGGCCCCCGGCGGGCTCCTGCGGCGCAGATCAAAGTCCTGATCCCCGACTGGTGAAGCGCGGCGTCGGCGCGGGGGGTGTGCTCAAGAATTGAGCATGACCTGTGGAGCCCGCGCACCTTCAACGGGGGATGGATATCCTCCCCAGGTTTCCACATGGTCATCCACAGGGCTTCCCAACCCCCTGACCTTGAAACACTCTCGATATGCGAAATAAATACATGATATTGCTAAACAATTAAATCAAAACGAAAATAACTAAAATGATCCGCCAAAACCATCCACAGAGTTATCCACAGGCTCCCGCGGCGATTGTCTTGGCGGCTGGCGGGTCTACGCGGATGGGCCAGCCCAAGGCGCTCCTGCGGCTTGTGGATGGCCGCACGCTCTTGCGGGCCTGGCTCGACGCCTTGGCGACGGTGGCCCCGCGCCGAATTGTCGTGGTCGGCGCCGTCGTGGATCCGCTCCTGAACGAGCTTCAAGCCGGGGAAGAGGCCGTGCACAACCCGCGCTGGGCGGAGACGGGCCCCGCGGAGTCTTTGCATCTTGGGGCCTTGGCGCTCCCCGACGACACCCCCTGGGCCCTGGTGACCCCTGTGGACGTGCCCCCCTGCGCCCTTCACGAGCTGGCCCGGCTCTGCGAGGCGCCCGTCCCCGCCGTGCTCAGCCACGATGGCCAGCCCGGCCACCCGGTGCGCCTAGGGCCCGCGGAGCTGGCGGCCATTCGCCGCGCCCCGCCGGTCGGCGGCCTGCGGTCTCTCCTCCACGCAGCGACGCTCATCCCCAGCGCGCGGCCCGACGCGCTCCTCAACCTGAACACCCCTGAAGAGTGGGCCGCCTGGCGCGGTGAGGATCGCCGCTGACCGGGCTCAGCCCGTGTCCCGCAGGCGCAAGGTGACCTCGGCGACGCCGATGACCACCTCCCCGCGGGCGTCCGTCGCCTCGGCCTCTAGCTCGACCCGCTCGCCGTCGAGCTGCTCCAGGTCGGCCTCGGTGGGGAACATCTCCGGGTCCAGGGGCACGATGGCGCCCCAGAAGAGGCCGCTGCCGTCCTCGGTGCAGTACAAGACGACGTCGCCCCAGTCGAACTCCCCGCTCGGCTCCCCCTTCCAGCGGGAGCGTAAGACGAGGCTGATCGGCGCCGCGCCTTGGTCCGCCCCCGCGTAGAGGCCGCTCGTCGAGGCGCGAATGGTGACGCCGAAGCCGCCTTGGGGCGCCACGGTGATGTAGACCTCCTCGCCGGGCTCAAAGGCCACGAACTCGCTGCCTTCGCCGTGCCCGAGGATAAGCGCCGGATCCCCCTCCCCTGCGCAGAGCTCCTCGATCGTCGGCTCGCCGCACGAGGACATCCCCGCCGCCATGAGCACGATCGCCCAGGATCCCTTGTGGTTTGACGGCATTGGCGCTCCGCGGGAGTTGAGTTTGCTCACAGGATTCTAACGTCGCCTGCGATGCGCTGCAGAACGGTGATACCTTGAGCGACCACCCTCACGCACGCCCAAAATCCAGACAGGAGAGGCAAGATGGCCTTCCCGTTCATTCTCCTCGCGGCCTCGACCGCGATGGCGGCTGATCTGACCGTCAACGGCACGACCACGACGCTCAACGGCACGCAGACCTACGACAACATCTACGTGATCAACGGCGGGAAGCTCGTCGTCACGACCTACACGGGCTCGGGCACCACGGGCACGATCACCCTCGTCGCCGACTACGTCTACGTCGACGCGACCTCGTCCATCGTCGCCAGCGGCGCGGGCTACCGGGGCCAGTCCAACAGCAACGGCGAAGGCACCGGCGGCGGCAAAGGCGGGAGCTGCTGCCGCGACGGCGGCGGCGGCGGCGGACACGGCGGCGCGGGCGGCGCGGGCTCCCTCGACGGCTGCGGCTCG
>JAKLKD010000030.1 GCA_023150845.1 Myxococcota bacterium
CCGAGGCCGTCGCGGAGCTCTCGGCACGGGTAGACACCGAGGTCGCGGCCCAGGCGAAGCGGGCGCGGGCCGCCGCAACGGACGGGCGGCGGCGAGACGCGCGCATCCGAGAGATCGAGGCTCAGTTGTTGCGGGTGACGACGCTCTTGGGGACGCTGGAGCAGCGGCTCGTGGCGATGGAGCAGGCGATCGTCGTGGCGACGGCGCGGCTCGGAGGGCCGCGACGGTGAGAGGTTGGCGGGGTGGCGCGTTTCCAGGCCATCAGAGTTTGCTGGTCTGGTAATATCGGGCGCCCAGGCGAGATCGGCCCTCTCGGGGTCGTGAAGGCCGATTTTTGCGGTGTCGCGCGTTTCCAAGACGGTCGGACCTCGCTGGTCTGTCAAATCTCAGAGTTGTGACAAGATCGGCCCTCTTGGGGTCGTGAAGGCCGATTTTTGCGGTGTCGCGCGTTTCCAAGGTCGTCAGACCTCGCTGGTCTGTCAAATCTGGAGTGCTTGGGCTGGGTTTGTGAAAGGGCGCATAACCTTGTTGAGCTGAGCGGTGGAGGCGTCCTCGTTCAGATCGCCTAATACACAAGGTTATACATAGCGAATCGGCGGATCTTGTCGCGTCGGAGATCGTCCAGCGAGACCGCGCCCGCGCCAAGACTCCCGGGCCTCGTTCTTGACCAAGGCCGCTTGGTCAGCTTGACCAAGGGTAGCGCTTCGGGCTGGTCAGCGTTGACCAAGGGCCTGGTCAGCTTGACCAACGGGCTGGTCAGCGTTGACCAAGGGCCTGGTCAGCTTGACCACGGGCCTGGTCAACGCTGACCAGGCCGATTCTGCCAAGAAACGACTTAGAAGAGGTGACGCACCGGCGACGCGCTTGTCGCGGCGAGGGGATCCGGGTTGGCAGAGTGGAGCGCCGGGGATGCGGCGCCGACGACAAGCCTACGAACACAAGACGGCTCAGGGCAGCGCCGCGGAGGGGGGCGGCCTGTACTGTGTCGCGTTCGACCGCAGCACGCCCTCGTGTGCCCTCGACGATCTCTGGCTCCAGCTCGGATCGGGCGACCGCATCCGCGAACCCGACGGCTGACCGAGCCCTCAATAGGCCGAGGCTCGTGCCGCTTGAGCGCGCCGAGGAGAGGCCGCTGGCCCACTGGCGCTCGGGTGTCGCCGTACGCTCCCTCGACAAGCCCTCGGGGGACACGAACGAGGCGCGATGACGAGGCGCGTGTCGACGGGCCGCGCAGATGCGACGCCATGCGGCCCAGGTCACCAACAAAACCCCCGTGGAAGTCGAAAAATCGCATGTTTCTCACGTCCGAGGCGCTTCCGACTCGCTTCCACGGAGCTTCCGAGCCACCTCCACGCGCTTCCGCGACGTATCTTACGGTTTCCACGCTCCGATACGTCTCAGAATTACAACTTCCACGGCGACTCTGCACCTCGGCGCCTTCAGAATTACAACTTCCGAAGAGTCATCTCTGCGCGCCTCAGCGCGTTCCACACGAGAGACGCGATGGCAGGCCGCAGAGGGTGGAGGCGCGGTCACTCAGGAGGCCCCTCGGGCTACGCGGGCGAGACGCGCGGATGAGCCGTCCTCCGCACAGTCCTGATCGCGCAGGGGCTCAACGATACGCGCGGTATAGCCCCCGCCGAACGCCCGTCCCCTCCTCATCAACGCCCCCTGGCTCGCCGGGCACAACCAGCCACCCGCCTTCGTCACGAGCTGGGTCCGTCTCGATAACCAACGCCGGTCACGCCTAAGCGATGGCACGCTTCTTGCTTAACTGAACGCATCAACTCAACAGACATGGAGGTCCAGTGACTTCAACTTCTCTCAGCGTCGGTGAGCTCGTCACCGCCCATCCCCGCGCCGTCGCCGTGCTTCAGCGTCGGCAGATCGACTTCTGCTGCGGCGGAGCGCGACCTCTGGCTGAGGCCTGCGCTGCGCGGGGCATCGACCCGCAGGCGCTTCTGGAGGAGGTCCACGCCGAAGAGGTCCGCTGGCGCGCGGACGCCGTGCGCTGGGACGAGCGCCCTCTGCCCGAGCTGATCGACCACATCCTCACCCGCTACCACGAGCCGCTGATCACCGAGCTGCCGCGGATCTTGGCGATGGCGCATCGTGTGCAGCAGGTCCATGGCGACAAAGACCCCCGAATCGCTGAGCTGGTGGCCCGGGTCATCGCGCTCAAGGATGACCTGCTGCCCCACATGCAGAAGGAGGAGCTGGTGTTGTTCCCGCTCATTCGTGGGGGCCGTGGCATGTTGGCGGGTGGGCCGATCACCGTGATGCACGTCGAGCATGAGGAGGTCGGGGCGCTCCTGCGCCAGATCCGCGCGCTCACCGATGACTTCACCGCCCCAGACGGCGCCTGTGGCACCTGGCGCGCCTTGTGGCAGGGCCTCGCAGATCTGGAGGCCGACCTGCACGAGCACATCCACCTGGAGAACAACATCTTGTTCCCCAAGGCGCTGCACGACGGGGCTGAAGCCGCCTGATCTGCCGCCCTCGGAGGCCATGATGCGACCGCGCCTGCTCCCAACCCCCGCGGCGGCGCCCTCGCCGCTGCAAGCGCTCTTGGACTGCCACGAGCGAATCCGGCGGTTCTGCGGCGGGATGTTGCTCCTCTGTGAGCAGCCCGATCCCGACGACCCCCGCGTCGTGAACACCGCCGAGCGCGTCGCCCGCTACCTGCGCGTGGGCCTGCCGCTTCACGCCCAAGACGAGGATGAGTCGGTCACGCCGCGCCTCATGGCCTTGGCGCTGCCGGACGAGGTGCTCGCCGCCTTGGCCGTCCAACAAGACGAGCACGTCACCATCGAGGCCCTTCGGTGTGAGGTGGTCCTGGGCCTGGAGCGGGTGGTCACACACCACACCGCGCTCCCGGTCGTCTCAATGGGCCACCTCACGCCCCTTCTTCTGTCGCACATCGACGCTGAGGAGCGCCTGATCTTCCCCCACATCCCGCGCCTGCCTCAAGACGAGCAGCAGGCCATTCTGCGAGAGCTCCTCGCCCGGCGTCAGAGCCCCTGAGCCCTCCGTTGCCTGTGTCATACCGCCCGGTCCTGTGTGGCAAAACCCACGATCGGGATCGGGCGGATCCCACGAGGAGAGGTGAATGAAGACGTCCACTCTGCTCCGGTTCGGCCACGTCGCGACCCGTTACCACCTCACGGGCCAGCGCGCGCCGCTGAACACGATGATCGCCCTGACCGACCAATGCAACGCCCGCTGCGCCTACTGTGACATCCCGGCGCGGGGGCGGCCCGGCTTAGAGAGCAAGGCGCTTCTGCGTCTCATTGATGAGCTGGCCGAGGCGGGCTGCGCTCGGCTCGGCTTCTGGGGCGGCGAGCCGTTGTTGCGCCCGGATCTCGGCGCCTTGATTGATCACGCCCACGCCCTGGGCCTCTGGACGAGCCTCGACACCAACGGCTACCTCTTCCCCAAGCGGGCCCAGGAGCTACACAACCTGGACCACGTCGTTTTTTCGCTGGACGGATTCCGCACAAACCATGAGCTGAACCGTGAGGCGGGCGCCTATGACAAGGTGATGGCGGCGATTCATCGCGCGGCTGAGATGAAGAAGCCGTTCTGGACGCTCACCGTGCTCACCCGGCACAATCTGGGCGACATCGGGATGATCTTGGATCTCGCTGAGGCGACCGGCGGTCGGGCGGCGTTTCAGGTGCTTCATCACCCGCCGGGCGTGGCCTCGACGGAGGCGGGCTCCTTGGCGCCAGAGCCCGAGGCCCTGCGTGACGCTCTGCGGGCGCTCCTCGCGGCCAAAGAGGCCGGGCGCCCCGTCGCTGTGAGCCGAGGCACCCTCCACCACCTCATCACCTGGCCCGATTACAGCCAGCGCTGCTCCTACACCCCGAGTCGGCCCCGCTGCTTGGCTGGGGAGCTGTGGGTGAACATCGACCCCGAGGGCCAGCTCTTCGCCTGCTCGTTGTGGCCCGATCACAAGAGCCCGCCGAACGCCGTCACCGAGGGCTTCGCCGCCGCGTTTGAGCGCCTCACCGCCCCGCCCTGCCGAGCCTGCCTCGCGACCTGCTTCACCGAGGTCCAAGGCTTGTTCTCCTTACAACCCGCCGCCCTCAAAGAGGCCCTGGTGAACCTCCTCCCCCAACGGAGCGCGCCATGAACACCCCCAGCGCCGTCACGATGACCCCCGCCGAGCTGGCCGCTCTCGCCGAGCACATCTTAGGCACCCACCACGCGCTCCTGCACCGGGAGCTTCCTCGGCTCGACGCCGCGCTCAGCGCCGCGCCGCGCTCGCTCCGCGCGCCGTTTGGCCACCTCAAGTCGCTCCTTGATGATCACCTGATGAAAGAGGAGCGCATCCTGTTCCCGGCGATCTTCGCGCTCTGTGGCGGCGAGGGCGCGGCTGGCTGCGGGCTCTTTGGCCCCATTCAGCAGATGCAGCACGAGCACGAGCAGATCCGCCTGCTGGAGACGGCGCTGCGCGAGGCCGCGAGAGACGCGGGGCCTCTGGAGGTCGATCTCTTGGCGCTGCTCGACGACCTGAGCGTTCACGCGGAGACCGAGGACACGCTGCTGTTCCCGGCGGCGGTGGCTCTGGAGCGCGCGGCGCTGGGGGGTGACGACGAGGAGGCGCCTGCGCCGACGATGCCCGACGGCGACGAGCTGGTGCGTGAGACGCGCGGCGCCTGCTCCACCTGCCTTGAGGACGTGCCCGCGGCGGTGATGATCCGACACGGTGAGGCCCTCCTCGTCAAACGATGCCCTGAGCACGGCGAGACCACCCAGCTCCTCAGCCGTCACGGCGCGGAGTGGGCCGAGCTCGACCGCTTCTTCTTTCAGGTGAACGGCGACACCCGCCCCCAGCGCGACTACATCGTGCGAATGACCGAGCGGTGCAACCTCGCCTGCCCGATCTGTCTCGCCAAGGCGAACACCCAGGACACGCCCGATCTCCCGCTGAGCGGCCTGGAGGAGCTCCTGAGCGCGCGCCGGGGCCTCAAGATCGACCTCATGGCCGCCGAGCCCACCTTACGCGAGGATCTCCTCGACTGGGTGCGCCGGGTGAAGGCCGCCGGGCACACCGCGGCGCTGCACACAAACGGCCTCAAGCTCGCCAGCCGCTCCTTTGTTCGTGCGCTCAAAGAGGCCGGGGTGAGCGAGGTGTTCTTACAGTTTGACGGCCTGAATGAGCAGGCGAACGTCACGCTTCGGGGGCGACCCTTGCTCAAGGCGCGGCTGGCGGCGCTCAAGAACCTGCGTGAGATCGGCGTGGCCGTGAGCCTCATCGTCGTGATCGGCAAAGATATCAACGAGGAGCAGGTCGGCGAGACCTTACGTTTTGCCCTCCAGCCCGAGAACAGCCACATCCGAGAGGTCTTTTATCTGGGCCTGCGGTCCTTGGGCAGCGCGCGGGCGTCGGGGGACTTCGCAGGGCAGGCGCTCATGCCCGATGAGGTGCTCGACCTGCTCTGCGCCCAGGAGCCCGCCGTGCGGCGCCAAGATGTGCGTGACTTCAACAAGATCTACTTCACGATGCTCTCGGCGATGCGGGTGAGAAAGTGTCTGTATGTGCAGCACTACCTGCTCAGCCGCGACGGAAAAGGCGGATACAAGCCGATCTCCGAGGCCCTGGACCTCTCCCGCCTCGCCGCCGCCTGTGATCGTTACGCCGATCGTGCGCAGTCTTCGCCTCACCTCGCCCGGGCCGCGCTCATCCCGTCGTTTATTCGCCAAGGTCTACGCCCCCAGGCTTTGCCCCTGGCCCCGGATCTGCTGCGGCTGGAGAGCCTCTTCGCCCGCGGCTTCAACTTGGATGAGGTGCCGAGCCGCTTCTTGTTGCTCGGCTTCATCACGGCCTGCGACCCTGACAACTACGATCAGATGGTCTCGGCGGGCTGCGGAAAGGGGGAGCTCTCCGCCGATGGGGGCTTCGTGGAGTCGGGCGCGGACGCGAACGTCGCCCGTGAGCGCCGCTTCGTTTAGAGCCCGGCGCGGGCCTCGGGGGCGATGTGCTCCGGGCTCCACGGCGGGTCGAACACGACCTCCACCTGGGGCGTGAAGCCGACCGACACGATGGCCTCTTTGACGTCTTCGTAGAGATCAAACGCCGCCGGGCAGCCTTCAGTGGTGAAGGTCATCTGCACCACCGCGACCGCGTCCCGAAGCGTGACGGCGCGGATGAGGCCCATGCTCACGATGTCGAGGCCCACCTCGGGGTCGATGACGTCGCGCAACTTGTCCAGAAGCGCGCCCTCGGCGCCAGCGAGGGCGTAGATCGCCGGGGACGGCGGCGGGGCGAGGAGCGCGCTGAGGCGCTCGGAGAGTTTGTGTACGAGGGTCATGTGGCCTCCAGACCGGGCAGCGCCCGGCGTTTGACGACAGCGAGCCAGCCCCGAGCGGCCGCCCGCGTGAGCAGGACGATGTGCAGCGCCGCGCCGAGCAGCCCCAGGACCGCGCCGATCCGCCCCACGGCGACCGGCGCGCCGAGAAGCACGAGGCTCACCCCGAGGCCCGCGAGCATCGAGAGCGCCATCGACAGCCTCGGCAGGCGCTCCCCGGTGAGGGCCTTCGCCGTCGGGGCGCGCTGAAGCTGGCCGACGAACAGATGAACCTCCAGCAAGAACGGGAGGATCTTGAGCGCCACCCCCCGCAAGAACGGCAGCGCCCATAGGCCCAAGGCGAGGGCGACGGCCTCAGGGCGCGGCCCCCAGCCTAGGCTCACCACCGCGAGGCCGATGAGCGCGACGAGGCCCAGCGCGGCGCCCCAGACGCCTGGATCGACGCCGCGCCGCGCTCTGCGGCTCAGCGAGAGCAGCAGCGTGAGCGCCGCGAGGGCCGCGCCGATGGCCCAGACCGCCGGGACGCCCAGGGCGAGCCCGACAAACCAGGCGGTGGCCGCGAGGGCCCAAGGCCAGGGGCGAGGCTCGGCGGAGAGGCTAAACATCGGCAGCAAGAGCCCGCCGAGGCCGAGCATCCAGCCGCCCACCCAGCCCAACAGCAGGAGCGCGGCGTGGTGCGCGATGCCCACCATCGGGGGCAACACGAACCAGAACCCCGCCCGCCCGCTGTACAGGAGCGCGCCCAACGTGAGGCCAGCGAGGCCCGAGAGCTCCGCGAACAAGAGCCACAGCCGGGTCACCCGGCGCCCCTTCGCCCGGGAGAGCGCCCAGAGCACCCCGACGGCGCGGAGGCAGAGGCCAAAGATCAGCCCGGCGCCGCCGACCGCGCCGAGCACGCCGAGGGCCTGGGGCCAGCCGAGGCCGAGCATCAACCCCGCGCCGCCGCCGAGGATCAAGGCGTCACAGACGGCGGCGAGGCGGGTCCAGCCCGGCGGCGGCGTTTGTGCGGTCACCACGGGCACAAGCTGCCAGCCCAAGCCGACGATGGCCATCATCAGCGTGCCGACGGTGATCAGGTGGACCGCGACCAAGAGCCCGCTCCGCCCGTACCACGCCGCGCCGTCGAGCACGCCGGGCCAGGCCAAGAGCAGCCATGCGAGGGGCTCGGCGACGAGCGCGACGGCGACGGGCGGGATCACCACCCTCGGCGGGATGAGGGTCTGGGGGTCAGGGCGCATGAATCTGGAGCTCGATGTGGTCTTCGCGCTTCGCCATCGTCCAGACAAGCCCCCGCGCCTCAAGCTGGGGAAAGAGCAGGGCGGGCTCCCGGTGATGAAGCACGGTCAGCGGTGTGCCTTGGTCCAGCGCCCAGAGGATGAGGCGCAGAGGCTCGGGCGGCGGCAGGCCACGCACGTCGAGCACACCCGCCCGAAGGCGCGCTTGGCCTAGGCGGGCCGTGTCGGCGTCGGGCGCTCCCGGATCAACCGCCCCGCCGTGGCCCTCGGGCGGGCGCCAAAACGACGTGACGCAGACCTCACCCTCCCAGCGCACCCAGGCCAACCACCCGCGACGGCCCAGAAGGTCCACGAGCGGCGCGGGCTCAAACGGCGCGGATAGCGCCAAGACGGCCCCGGGCTTGAGGCCACGAAGGGCGGTCATCACCGCGCCGAAGGGCTCTTGGCCTTGTTGGAGGAGCGGCGAGACGTCGAGGCGCTCCACGGGGGCGCCCCTCGCCCAGGCCGGCTCGGGGTCGTCTCGGCGCGCGGCGGCGGGCAAGGCGGCGGCGCCGGTAGCATCAGCGGCGGGCGGCCCTTGGAGGTTAAACACCGCCAAGAGCGACTCGGCGTCTACCCCGGCCACCCGGGCGGCGGACTCAATGGTCACCAGCTTGGGCAGCACCCGGCCCAAGACCGGGTGGTTGAGCCGCTCAAACGCCGGGTGGAACGCCGGGAGCAGGGTGCGCAGGGCGGGCTTCTCGGCCAAGGCCTCGGAGACCCGGGTGTGCAGTGTGAAGGGGGCGATGGTCATGGCGAGCGCCTCGGGGACAGGCAGGGAGACGCACATTGCAAGAAGCGGTCCAGCCCCAGAGACGCTCAATTGACAATAACCTCTGTTGAGTTGGCGGCAGTTGACACAGGCCGGGTGTGTGGGATCACACCCTCACCCCCAATCGTGACGCCGGGCTCAGTCCTTGGGCGGCGCCTGGCTCGCCAGCTCGGCGTGCAGGTGCTCCAGGGAGCGCACCTCGGCCAGCGTCGTCTTCTTGGCCCACTGGTTCACGCAGCCGTGGAGCTGCGACCAGGCGTTGTGCAGGCTGCACGGGTTCTTGGGGTTACACGCCCCGAAACCAAAGGCGCAGCGGCGGTCCTCAGACGACCAGTCCGAGGCGTCGAGCACCTCCATGAAGGTGATGGCGTTGGGCGGTCGGGCGAGGCGAAAGCCGCCACCGTGGCCCCGCAGCGCCTCGACGAGCCCCGCGACGACGAGGTGGCGCATCACTTTGGAGATGTAGTGCTCGGGGATGGCCGCCAGCTCGGCGAGCTCCTTCGCGCGCACCCGCTCGCCGGAGTCGTAGTTCCCAGCGAGGATCGCCATCGCGCGGAAGGCGTACTCAGCGGTGTGGTTGAGGAGCATGTCGTCGGCCTCTGCGAGCGGATGCGGTATCCCGAGCCTTGGGCAGCGTCCAGGGGCGGGCCCAGCCCGAATCCTGCTCTGGGTCAGTACCGCCCGCAGCCCAAGCTCCTTACACTGGCAAAACAACGGATACCGATGTCTGTTGAAGGAGTCTCAATGCTCTCGAAGTCACAGGCGAGGAGCTTCTTCCTCTTCGCGACGGTCGGCTTCTCAGGCGTGTTCTTGTGGTTGACGGTCGATACGGTCCGTCAGGTCCCGGCGCGCTCTCATGAGGAGAACATGAACGCCTCGGTGATCCGAGGCAAAGAGATCTGGGAGAAGAACAACTGCATGGGCTGCCACACCATCCTCGGTGAAGGCGCCTACTATGCGCCGGAGCTGACGAAGGCCGTGGAGCGCCGCGGTGAGCCGTGGCTGCGGATTTTCCTCAAGGATCCCCAGGCGATGTACCCGGGGCGTCGCAAGATGGTCCAGTACAACTTCACCGAAGAAGAGATCACCGACGTGATCGCCTTCTTGGACTGGATCGGCAAGATCGACACCAACGGCTTCCCCGCCAAGCCGGACATGGCCCCCGTCGCCGTCGCGGCCGCCGCGACCGTCACCCCTGCCGCGGGCGCCCCGAGCGCCGTCGCCGCTCCCGCGCTGTTCACCCAGGTCTGCGTGGCCTGTCACAGCCTCGGCGGCACCGGCGGCGTGGTCGGCCCGGCCTTGGACGGCGTCGGCACCCGCTACGATCGTGATGGCCTGCGCGCCTGGCTCGACAACCCCCAGTCGGTCAAGCCTGGCACGGCGATGCCCGATCTCAACCTCTCGGCCAGCGACCTCGACGCGCTGACCGATTTCCTCATGTCTCAGCGCTGAGAGGTCACCATGGACAACCCGCTCAAGTTTCAGTCCTGGCGGATCGCGTGGACCTTCTTCGCGACCTGCCTCCTCCTTCTCTCTTTACAGATCGTCTACGGCTTCATCATGGGCTTCGCCCACATGGGCTATGACGTCCTGCACGACTGGATCCCGTTCAACACCGCCCGCGCGACCCACACAAACCTGCTCGTGGTCTGGCTGCTCGCCGGGTTCATGGGCTCGGCGTACTACATTATTCCCGATGAGTCCCAGACGGACATCTGGAGCATGAAGCTCGGCTGGGCCCAGTGGGGCTCGCTGGTGGTCGTCGGCGTGATCGCGGTGGCGGGCTTCCACTTCAACTGGTGGGAGGGCCGCAAGTTCCTAGAGATCCCGCGTCCGCTTGACTACCTCGTCGTGGTCAACGTCCTGACCTTCTTGTTCAACATCGGGATGACGGTCTACAAAGGCAAACGGTACACCACGACGGCGCTCACGCTGCTCGCTGGGCTCACCGCCGCTGCGCTGTTGTACCTGCCGGGCATGATCACCTTCGACTCCCAGGTGATCGACTCGTACTTCCGCTGGTGGGTGGTGCATCTGTGGGTCGAGGGCGTTTGGGAGCTGGTGATGGGCGCGATCCTGTCGTACCTGCTCATCAAGCTCTCGGGTGTTGACCGCGAGATCATCGAGAAGTGGCTCTACGTCATCGTCGGGCTCACCTTCTTGAGCGGTATCCTCGGCACGGGCCACCACTACTACTGGATCGGCGCGCCGGAGTACTGGCTCATGGTCGGCGGACTGTTCTCGGCCCTGGAGCCTCTGGCGTTCTTGGGCATGGCGCTCTACACCGTGGCCATGGCCCGTCGCGGCGGCCGCAAACACGCGAACAGCGTCGCGCTCTCCTGGTCGGTGGGCTGCGGCATCATGAGCTTCGTCGGCGCGGGGTTCTTGGGCTTCGCCCACACCTTGCCTCAAGTCAACATCTGGACCCACGGGACCTTGGTGACCGCGATGCACGGACATATGGCCTTCTGGGGCGCCTACGCGATGCTCGTCTTCGCGATGATGGCCTACGCCCTGCCGGAGATGACCGGGCGCAAACACTACGACTCTTGGGTCGCGGAGTGGGCGTTCTGGCTGAGCAACATCGGCATGATCTCCATGACCGGCGCCTTCGCCGTCGCGGGCATCACCCAGGTGTATCTGGAGCGCCGCGTCGGGATGGACTTCTTGTTGGCCCAGGAGGCCGTCGAGGTTCACTTCTTGGGGCTCATCCTCGCCGCGAGTCTGTTCACCTTGGGCATCAGCCTCTACATCTGGAACTTCAGCCGCTATGGCGTCGTGGCCCTGTCCAGTGACGTCTCCGGTGACGCGCCGAGCCCGGCGCCGAGCCTCGCGAAGTGATTGAACCGCGCGGGCGCTGCGAGATCAGCGCCCGCGCCTCGGCCATCACCCTCGGGCTGGCCACTGGAGCGAAGATGTCTCTGTTCGAGGACGAGCACGTCGATCCCCAACCCCCCTCGTTGCCCTGGTATCAGCCGGTCGGTGATGAGCTCGTGCTGTTTGAGCACGCCTATCGCCAGCGCCTCCCGCTGATGATCAAGGGCCCCACGGGCTGCGGCAAGTCCCGGTTTGTGGAGCACATGGCCGCGCGGCTGGGCCGCCCGCTCATCACCGTCGCTGCCCACGACGACACCTCGGCCACGGACCTGCTCGGGCGCTGGCTCATTCGCGGCGGCGAGACCGTGTGGCAAGACGGCCCGGTCACCCGCGCCGTGCGCCAGGGGGCCATCCTGTACATCGACGAGGTCGCCGAGGCCCGCCCGGACGTGGTCGTGGCCTTACACCCGCTCACCGACCACCGCCGCAGCCTGTACCTCGACCGCTGTGATGAGGAGCTCAGCGCGCCGCCTGAGTTTATGCTCATCGTCTCGTTTAACCCCGGCTATCAGCGCTCCCTCAAAGAGATGAAGCCGTCCACCCGCCAGCGGTTTATCGGCCTGCGCTTTGACTACCCGGCGCCCGACCTAGAGGCGCGCATCGTGTCTGGTGAGACGGGGGTAGAGCCGTCTGTGGCCAAACGGCTCGTGGCCTTGGCGGCGAAGGTGCGCTCGCTGGAGACCTTGGGCCTCGCGGAGCTGCCGTCCACCCGCCTGCTCGTGGACGCCGCGCTGCTGATCCGCTCGGGGCTCGGGGCTCGGGCGGCCTGCCGCGCGGGGGTGGTCGAGCCGCTCACCGACGATCCCGACGTGCGCGACGGCCTGATGGACCTCGTGAACCTGGTGTTCTGAGCCGGAGGTGCCCTGTGTCTGGACCTTCGTTTGATCTCGACTGGGAGCTGGGGCTGTTTAAGGCCGTCCGTGCGCTGTGGCGCGCGGTCGCGCCGAGCCCCGCGCCGCTGTTTGACCCCGCTCGGGCCGCGACGCTGGCCGCCCATGGCCCGGCGCTGCGGGTGCTCGGCCAGATGATCGCCGGGGAGGCCGTGCGGCTTCAGCCCGCGCGTTCCGAAGGCGGCGTTCGGGGTCGTGATCTGCTCATCCCCGCCTGGATTGAGGTGTGCGCCGATCCTACGCTCAACCGGGAGATCATGGCCCTGCGGGTGGTCGTCGCCGCCGAGCAGCGCCGCCTGCGGCTCGTCGCCCCGGAAGAGGAGCTGGAGAACCTCTTCGTGAGCGTCGGCGCCGCGCAAGACGCCGCGTTGGGCCTCTCGGCGCGCCTGCCACGCTTCGCCGAGGCTTGGGCCGAGGCCAGCGCGCTCGTGCTGCGGGGTCGCCCCGATCCCGCGAGCTTGTCGGGCCGGGCGCGGCTCATCGAGGAGCTGCGTCAATCGGCCCTGCGCGGTGAGACGAGCTGGCGAACCCCGGAGCGCCTCGCCCTCTTGCGCGCCACGGCGGAGCGCGGCGCGGCGAGCCCGCCGGTGCCCTTGTGGGGTCGGCTTCACCCGGCGTCCCCTGAAGACGCCTTGGGTGGAGACGACTCCCCGGACAAGCTCGACCAGCAGCCGCCCAGCGCGGAGGCGACCGAGCGTGAGGCCGGGGCGATCGAGGAGCTCAAGCTCGTCCAGCTCAAGCCACAACAGGGCCTTGAGCTGCCGACCCACGTCTTTGAGAAGGTCGAGACGGCCGAGGGCTTCAACGGCTCGATGCGCCAGCTCGACGGGGAAGACGAGCTGAACGATCACATGGAGGCGCTCGACGAGGTGGACCTCTCGCATCTTGTGCGGGGTGGGCCGCGGGCGAGCTCGGTGCTCAAGGCGGAGATCGGCCTCGACGTGGAGGTGCCCGACATCTCCCGCGTCTCGCCGGGTGAGCGGGCGGTGCTCTACGATGAGTGGGATCACCGGGCCAAAAATTACCGCAAAGGTTGGTGTCAGGTGTACCCGACCCAGGCGCCCCGCGGGGATCAGCGCTGGGCGATGGAGGCGCTCTCCCGACACAGGCGCCTCGTCGAGCGGCTGTACCAAGACCTCGCCAAGCAGCGGGCGGCGCTGGCCCCGGCGCCCCGACAGGCGGACGGCGAGGAGATCGATCTGGACGCCGTGGTGGAGGCTTGGTCGGAGCTGCGCGCCCGCCGCTCACCGCCGGATCGGCTGTACATTCGTGCCCGGCGGCAGCGCCGCGATGTCGCCACGACGGTGCTCCTCGACCTCTCGCTCTCCACCGACTCCTGGGTGCAGGAACGCCGGGTGCTCGACGTCTCCCGCGAGGCTGTGCTTGTGCTGGGTGAGGTCGCTGAGCGGCTGGGAGACTCGCTGCAGGTGCTCGCCTTCGCCAGCCAGACCCGCAACCAGATCCGGGTGTGGGAGGTGCGCGGCTGGAGCGAGCCCTGGTCGGTGGGCCGGGGTCGGCTCGGCGCGCTCTGCCCGCAGGGCTACACCCGCATCGGCCCAGCCATTCGCCACGCCGTCGCCGGGCTCAGCAAACGAGACGCCCGGGAGCGCCTGCTGCTCATCGTGAGCGACGGAAAACCGACGGATCACGACCGGTATGAGGGCCGGTATGGTGTGGCGGATGTGCGCCAGGCGCTCCGCGAGGCCAAACGAGACGGCGTCCACGTTCACGCCTTGGCCATCGACGCCGTCGCCCGAGATTATCTGCCGTCGATGTTAGGGCCCGGCGGCTGGACGATCTTGCCGCGGCCCGACCGGCTCCCCGAGGCGATCACGCAGATCTACGGGAGGCTCGTGTGATGGAGCGCGAGTCCCAGGGCTTCACCGTCGCCACGCTCACGACCCTCGTGCTGCTGAGCCTCGTGGGCACGCTCACCCTGGGCGTCGGGCTGCGCTGGGCGCTCGCCGGGGTGCCGCTTCTGCCGGGCGGCTTCGTCGAGCTGCGGCACGCCCACTCCCATCTGGGCTACTACGGCGTGCTGTTCCCGCTGATGTGGTGGGCGTGGGGCCGCTTGGGGCAGCGCGCGCCGGGGCTGGGCCTGCTCGGACTGTACGCCGTCGGGGTGGTCATGAGCGCCGTCGGGTTCGCCCGCGAGGGCTATGGCCGACCGGCGATCATCGGCTCAACGATCGTGCTCGGGGTGTGGTTGGCCTCGGCTTGGCGCCTGCGCGGCGTGATGATGCAGCCGCGGTCGTGGCTCGGCGGCGCGGCGCCGACCATCGTGCTCGGCGCGCTCTGTATTGGGCCCGTGGCCGTCGTCTCGGGCCGAGATCCCGCCTTGGCCACGGGGCTGGTGCGGATGTTCTTGACCTTGCTCTTGCTCGGCGCGGTCACCCCCGCCGCCCTCGCGGCCCTGCGCGCGCCGGCGCCTCCCTGGCCGATCTGGCTCGGCGCGGTGCTCTGCGGCGCGGCGTTCTTGGGGCCGCTGCCGCACCCCGCGCTGGGCCTGGGCTTGCTCGTCGTCGGCGTGCTCCTCGGCCGCGCCGCGCTGCGGGCGCCGTCTTTGGGCTGGGACGAGCGCGGGCTGTGGCTCGCCTTCGCGCTCGGCCTCGTCGCGCCGGGGGTCGGCCTCGTGTCCCCCGGACACAACCTCGCCGTGGCGGGGGTTCATTTCGCCGCCCTGGGGCCCCTGCTCGTCACGCTGACGCGCCCCCTCTGGCCCGCGCGGCCCCCGGCTTGGGCGCGCTGGAGCTATGCCGTCTCGGTCGGCGCCTTCGCTACGGCGCTGCTCGTCGGAGAGTCCCGCCTCGCCGCCGTGTTTGGCAGCGTCGTCGCCGCGCTGTGGGCGCTGGGCGTGGTCTGGATTGTTCGCCACACCCTCAGCCAAGGCGCGCCCCTCAGCGTTCGCGTGGGCACAAGGGCGTAGAGAGCTGACGTAGATCCTACATTTGAGCGTTCGCTGTGAACGCCGTTGAACACGTCGCGGCCCGTGCACTATCAATAGTTATAGATGTCCGGTGACAAAGGAGTCCCCCATGATCCGTGCTCGCTCGCTGATGCTCCTCGCTCTGTTCTCTTTCGCCTGCAACGGGGCTCAGACGCCCGGCACGCCCTCCAAAGCCGCCTCGGATGAGACCGGCGGCTCCAAGAAGGGCGACCTCGGCCCGCCGGTCGGTGAGCCGATTCAGGCGGTGCTCACGAACTCCCCCGAAGTTCCGCCGCCTACCGGGCGCACCCAGCCCGCCAAGGTGGTCGTCGAGCTGGAGGTTCGTGAGGTGACCAAGGCCATCTCCGAGGGTGTGGACTACACCTTCTGGACCTTCGGCGGCGAGGTGCCGGGCAAGTTTATCCGCATTCGCCAGGGCGACACCGTCGAGTTTCACCTCCAGAACCACCCGTCGAGCAAGATGCCCCACAACATCGACCTGCACGCGGTCACCGGCCCCGGCGGAGGGGCGGCGAGCAGCTTCACCGCGCCCGGGCACGCCTCACAGTTCACGTTCAAGGCGCTCAACCCTGGGCTGTATGTGTACCACTGCGCCACGGCGCCGGTCGGGATGCACATCGCCAACGGCATGTATGGCCTCATCCTGGTCGAGCCGCCGGGGGGGATGCCCCCGGTCGATCGGGAGTATTACGTCATGCAGGGCGACTTCTACACCGTCGGCAAGTACCGTGAGAAGGGGCTCCAGCCCTTCGACATGCAGAAGGCCATCGAAGAGAACGCGACCTATGTGCTGTTCAACGGCTCCGAGGGCGCCATCGCCGGAGACGCCGCGCTCACCGCGAAGGTCGGCGAGACCGTGCGCCTCTACGTCGGCAACGGCGGTCCCAACTTGGTGAGCAGCTTCCACGTCATCGGCGAGATCTTCGACAAGGTCTACTACGAAGGCGGCTCCCGGTTCCAAGAGAACGTGCAGACGACGCTCATCCCGGCGGGTGGCTCGGCCATCGTCGAGTTTTATGTGGAGGCCCCGGGCACCTATGTGATCGTCGATCACAGCATCTTCCGCGCGTTCAACAAGGGCGCGGTCGGGATGCTCAAGGTGGACGGCGCGGACGATCTCGCCATCTACTCGGGCAAAGAGGTGGACTCGGTCTACCTCGCCGACATGTCGGTGACGCCGGGCGGCGCCATCGCCGAGGCCACGTCCCAGGCCGCCGCGGGCCAGCTCACCCCCGCCGCCCAGGTCAAGGCCGGTGAGACGCTGTTCGCGGGCACCTGCTCCACCTGTCACCAGGCGAACGGGGCGGGGCTGGAGGGTGTGTTCCCGCCGCTCGCGGCCTCGGACTACCTCAACGCCGATCCCAAACGGGCCATCGGTGTGGTGGTGAACGGGCTCTCGGGGCCGGTCACCGTCAACGGCAAAGACTACGTCTCGGTGATGCCGCCGATGAGCCAGCTCAACGACGATGAGATCGCGAACATCCTCACCTACGTCTACGCGAGCTGGGGCAACTCGGGCGTCGTGGTCAGCGCCGCTGAGGTGGCCCAGGTGCGCGCCTCGACGACCCGTCCTGCGGGCGCGGCCCACTGATGTTCGCGCTGTTCACAAACCTCGCCTTCGCCGCCGGGACCGTGCTGATCCCGGCGGGGAGCCACCGCGTCTTTTACCCGCTCTCCCCTGAAGAGACGGAGGTGTGGGTCCCGGCGTTTCGCCTCGACGTGACGCCCGTGACCAACGCCGAGTTCTTGGCGTTTGTGACGCGCGCTCCGAGCTGGACACGCGGCCAGGCCCCGGCGCTGTTTGTGGACCCCCAGTACCTCAGCCATTGGGGGAGCCCGACGAGCCTCGGCGGTGCTCTGCCCAACGGCCCCGTGGTGAACGTGAGCTGGCACGCCGCGCGTGCCTATTGCCGGGCCCAAGGCGGCGAGCTGCCCACTACAGACCAGTGGGAGCGCGCCGCCGACGCCACCCTGACCGCCCCGACCGGCGCCCGAAGCGACCCGCAGATGACCGCCCGGGTGCTCGACTGGTACGGTCGAAGCGGTGACGCGGCGCCGGGCACCGTAGGCCAGCACGCCGCCAACCACTTCGGCGCCCACGATCTCCTCGGGCTGGTGTGGGAGTGGACCCTCGATTTTGACAGCCAGCTCCTCTCCGCCGACGTGCGTGAGGCCGGGGACGAGGATCGCTCCCGGTTCTGCGGATCGGGCGCGGCGTCGGCCACGGACGTCGCCGACTACGCCTCGTTTATGCGCTTCGCGTACCGCTCCAGCCTCAAGGCCAGCTACACCACCTCCAACCTGGGTTTTCGATGCGCGTACTCCCCTTGATCGGCCTGCTCAGCGGGCTCCTGTTCGTCGCTTGCGGTGAGACGCCCGAGGCAACCCACGCCGAGGCGCCCCCGGCGGGGCCCATCCCCGGCGACTCGGTGTACCAGCTCGACCTCACGCTCACGAACCAAGCCGGTGAGCAGGTGCCGTTCGCGGTGCATCGGGGACATCCTGTGCTCATCTCGATGTTTTACGCGACCTGTCCCTCGGCCTGCCCGATGTTGATCAAAGACATTCAGGCCATCGAGGCGAGCCTCAGCCCCGAGGAGCGTGACGGGCTGCGGGTGCTCCTGGTGAGCTTGGATCCCAACACCGACACCCCGGCGGAGCTCCAGAAGGTCGTGGTCACCCACGGCCTCGACACGAGCCGCTGGACGCTCGCCGCCACCGCGCCGGACCGTGTGCGAGACGTCGCCGCCGTGCTCGGCGTCACCTGGCGGGTGATGGGGCCGGGCAACATCAACCACACCTCGGGCGTGACCCTGCTTGACGGTGAGGGGCGCAAACGGGCGGCCATCGACGGCCTCAAACAAGACCCGGCGCCCTTGCTCGCCGCGCTGCGCGCTGGGTCTTGAGGCCCGGCGGGGTGCGCCGTTCAGCCGGTGAGCAAGGCCGCGGCGCCGCCCAAGATCGCCGTGATCACCACCGCGGCGATCACCGCCCACACCCACCAGGCCCGACCCAGCTCCAAGAACACGATCCCGACGATCATCACCTTCACGACGCTGATCCCGGCCAGCGCCCAGGCCCCCAACGACGCCTCGGCGACGCCGTTAAACACGAAGGTGAGCCCCATCAGCGCGAGGTACGCGAGCACGGCGCGGCGGGTGTGGTTCATGGTCTCATCCCATACAGAACGGCGAACAGAAGGAGCCAGATCACGTCCACAAGATGCCAGTACGCGGCGCTGCCCTCTACGGTGAGGGCGTTTGTGGGCCCGTAGTCCCCTCGCCAAGCCCGCCACGCCACCACGGCGAGCAGCCCGACGCCGGGCAGCACATGGAGCAGGTGGAGCTGGGTCAAGAACAGGTAAGTGAACCAGAAGCCGTTTGTGGAGAGCGTCACGCCGTCGTTGAGATGGGGCGCCCACTCCATGAGCTTGTTCACGGTGAAGATCACGCCGGTCAGGCTCCCGGCGAGGAGCCAGGCCGCCGTCGCCCGCTGAGCGCCCGCCGCGTTGGCCTGGGCGCCGAGCGCGACGAACAGGCTCCCGGTCAACAGGAGCGCCGTGCCGATCGTCGCTGAGTTGAGGCTGAGCTGGGCCTGGGCCGCGGCGTAGGCCTCGGGATCCCCCGCCCACGACGCGGCGTGCCAGATCAAGAACATGCCGAAGGTGACCACCTCTACGGTCATGAAGATCCACACCGCGACGCCCCCGGTGAGGGGCTCGCCGTCTGGTGGCCGCGGCGGGTCGCCGAGCTCGTTGAGCGTCTGATCCACATCCACCTCAGAACTTCGCGGTCACGACCTGCTTGATCTCCCAAGCGGGCGCGAGGTTGTTACTATGGCCCAAGATGAGCAGGCCCGCGCCATCGCCGGGCAAAAACACGCCGGTCTGCGCCTGGTACGAGAAGCCCTTCCACACGTTCCAGTCGAGGTTGAGATCGACCTCTTGGCCCAGGGACGACGACTGGGCGTCGGTGAGCGCGCCCGTGGCGTCCCAGCCCTGAATCGGCGTGGTGGCCTGGAGGAAGGTGTAGGTGGCGAGGAGCTTCACCTTCTCATGGGGCTTGACGCCGAGGCGCCCTTGCACGGCGATGGTGTTCTCAAACTCCCGATAGCCCCGGCTGAGCGGCGAGCCTAAGCCTTGGGGGCTGATGCCCTCTTGGTCGGGCATCACGGAGTCTTCCCAGACGTTCGTGAAGTTGAACTGACCCATCGTCATGATCTTGTTGAGGTTACCATCTCCGCCCGCGCGGTCGGCGTCACCGCTGCCCGCGCCGAAGGCCGCGCCGAGGCTCACCGGCAGCGCCTCGCCCAAGGTCTGATCGGCCAGGGCGTAGGCCACCCAGCCCTTGAGCTGACCGTTGTTGATGTCGAGGGTGCCGCCCGCGGAGTCGAGGTTGTCCACGTCGTCTTGCCCTTGGAGCCACGCGGCCTCCGCCGCCCAGCTCAGCCCGCCGAGGACCGGGGCTGTGCCCGAGCCCGCCGCGCCCAAGGCCAAGGCCGAGCTGATGTTGGGGCGGAACCGCGCCAGGTTGTGACCGAGGCCGTTGGGCACATAGGTCGCCGAGCCACCGCCGCTGTTGTCGAGGTAGTACAGACCATACAGCTCACCCTTGAGGTGATCGTTCGGCTCCACACGCACCCGGCCCCCGAAGAGGTCGGCGTCGGCCATCGTGTCGGCGTCGCTCATCAGCGTCCCCGTGGGCGCTTTGGTCGAACCTTCGCCTTCAGAGAGTTTTGCCCACCACAGATCGATGTTGAGGGGCTTCATCGGGGTGATGAGCACCTGCACACCGTCGGCGTTTTGGTCCAACACCAACCCTTGCCCCACCCAATAAAACTGGCGGCCCACCATGACCTTCACCGGCAGGTTCGGCACCTCCGCCCAGGCGTAGGCGAGGTCAAAGTGGACGGTGTAGTTGGTATCTTTGTCACGAAACAGCTTGTAGGGGTTGTAGGTCGAGGCCGTGGTCACCGTGCCGTCTTCAGCGACAGTGGTGGTCTGCTCCACGTCAGGGGAGTTGTCTACCCCCCACCAGCCCTGGGCGGCGTCAAAGCGGGTGACGACGCCGAAGTGCTCCTGGTTAAACTTCACCAGCACCCGCAGGTTCTGTACGACATAGTCGCTGTCGTCGTAGGGCTGGGCGGGATCCCCCAAGAAGAAGTTCCGCTGGTTCAGCGCCCAGGCCGTGTAGGCGCCGGAGAGCTCGATGGCCTTGGTCGCAGGCGCGGGGGCCGCAGCGGGCTCGGCGGCCCAGAGGGCGGGAGAGATGAGCAGGAGCGCGGAGGTCATTGGGGGGTCTCCTCTATTAACAGACTTGCATGTCTATTAACTTGAAGGAGCCCCGAGGCCTCGACGGGGCGCTGTGCGCATGATCCCCGTCAGGGTCTCAGCGGGGCCATCCGGACGACGCGGTAGCCGTGGGGCAGACGCATCACCGTGTCGAGCCACTCTTGGCCCTCGTGGCGATAACGGAGCTGCACGGCGCGCCACTCACCGCGAAGGAGGCCGTCCAGGGCGCGCTCGGGGGTGAGGCGCTCGGGGCTGGCGTGCTGGAGGGACGTGGTCTTCACGAGCACCTCCAGGGCCTCGCCCAAGGCGCTCACGTCGCGAAAGAGGGCGCGCAGCGTGTCTTCGTCGATGTCTTGCTGGAGCAGCTCGGGCAGCACAAGCGGCGGCTCATCCATGGGGGCGCTCACGGCGTCACGCCGGGGCGCAGGTCGAGCTCCGCCGAGGAGGCGTGGCACTGCACGCAGTTTGAGCGGTCGGGGTGGGTGCTCCGTAAGGCGTCGCGGCCGTTGGGGCCGTGGCACGACATGCAGCGCTCCCGCATCGTCGTCTTGTGGGGGATGACCGGCGGGGCGATGGACCAGGCCCGCGCCCCGGCGGTGGGGGACACGAGGCCGACGAAGGCGTTCTCGCCAAACGAGGCGTCAGGAGGCAGCGCCGCGCCGGGGGACGGCCCCTCGTTGACGACGTGGCATTGTGTGCAGGAGGTGTAGGCCTCATGCGACATCGGCGGCGCGAGGCGCCCCCGAATCTGCATCCCCGCGTCGTGGCAGGCGAGGCACTCCGAGACGCTCTGCTGGCGGATGTCGTGCGGGATGGTGGGCGGCGCGCCGTCATAGGCCCGCAGCGCGGCGCGGGCGGTGAGATCCTCAGCCTTGGAGGTGCCGTCTAAGCTCACCGGGTCGAGCACGCCCGGCCCGGCGAAGCGCGCGAGCTCCGTGGGCCAGTCGCTCCCCAGCCGGGGCGGGATGTGGCGCTTCTCGGAGTAAGTGATCGCTGGGGGCGCCTCGTCCGACTCCGAGGCCTCGACGGCGCCAAGGTCCATCGCCTCCGGCGGACGCTGCACCCCGACGAAGAAGCCGATGAGCGCGATCCCGATGATCACGGCGAAGCCGACATGGAGGGCCTGCTCAGAGGAGGGGGTGGACATGGCTCAGCTCACGATGCGCGTCACGGAGACGGCGCATTTTTTGTAGTCGGGCTGCTTCGAGAAGGGGTCGTACTCGTGCAGGGTGAGCAGGTTGATCTGTATCCGCTCATCAAAGAAGGGCACGAACAGGCTGCCCGGAGGCGGATCGCCGCGGCCGTCGATCCACACCGGCAGCTCGATGGACCCGCGCCGGGTGGTCAGGCGCACCGTCTCACCGTTCCGGATGCCGAGCTTCTGGGCGTCGTGGCGGTTCATCTCGACGTAGGCCTGGGGCATCGCCGCGCGGAGCTGGGGGATACGCCGCGTCATCGTGCCGCTGTGCCAATGCTCCAGCACCCGGCCTGTGCACAGCCAGAAGGGGTATTGTCCGTCGGGGGACTCGGGCGGCGGGTCGGCGGGGTGGAACCAGATCTGCGCCCGGCCATCTTTGGTCGTCGAGTGATAAAACTCGATCTCCGCGCCCTTCTTGACGTAAGGATCGTCAAACTCGGAGAAGCGGAACCGGGTCTCGCGCCAGGTGCCGTCCGGCTGCTGCACGACGGGCCAGCGTAAGCCGCGCGCCTTCACATACTCGTCATAGGGGGCGAGGTCTTTGTGTTTGGTGCGGCTGAACAGGCGATACTCCTCAAACAGCGCCTTGTCGACGTTCAGCTCGTAGTACCGGCGCCACTCCCAGACCGGCACCTCGCGGCCCTGGGCGTCGGCGAAGGTGAACAGAAAGCGCCCGTCTTTGTCGAGCATCCCCGGGTGGCCCCGGCGGTGCAGCTCTTTGGCCAAGGCGATGGTCTGCCAGCAGTCGTCGCGGGCGTCGCCCGGTGGGCTCACCATCTTGAACCACTGCTGGGTGCGGCGCTCGGAGTTGCCGAACATGCCGTTCTTCTCCACCCACATCGCGCTCGGCAGGATGAGATCGGCGATCTGGGTGGTGGCGGTGGGGTACACGTCGGAGCAGATGAGGAACTTGTCGGGGTCTTTGACGCCGGGGTCCACGAGCAGCGCCCGGTTGGGCATGGTCTGGCCGGGGTTGGTGACCTGCACCCAGATCGTGTGAATGTCGCCGCCGTCTTTTTTGGGCGTAGACCAGCGCTTCCACATCTCGACGGTGTGGTAGCCGGGCTTGGCGCTGATGCGCCCGGCGGGCAGGTTCCACAGCTTCTCGGCGTTGGCCCGGTGCTCGTCTTTGGTGACCACGCCGCCGCCGGGCAAGGCGTGGGACAGGGTGCCCACCTCACGCACCGTGCCGCAGGCGCTCGGCTGGCCGGTGAGGCTCGTCGGGGCGTCGCCGGGGCTTCCGAAGTGCCCGCTGAGCAGGTGAACCCCATGCACGAGGCTGTTGATCGCCGTGCCGCGGGTGTGCTGGTTCATGCCCATACACCACAAGGACGTGATCTTGAGGTCCCGACGGCCAAACAGCCCGGCGAGCATCCTGATGTCTTTGGCGGGCACACCGCTCAGCCGCTCGACATACTCCGGCGTGAACGGCGCCAAGGCCGCGCTGAACTCCTCAAAGCTCATCGCGGCGCCCTCCAGAGCCGCGGGCTCTGAAGGTTTACGGAAGTTGCAGTGTTTGCTGACGAAGTCTTTGTCGTAGGTGCCGCTCTTGATCAGCAGGTGGGCGACGCCGTTGGCGATGGCCAGATCGGTGTGCGGCTCAAACTCTAAGAAGTGCTGGGCGTGGGCGGTGGTGCGGGTGCGCCGGGTGCCAATGTCGATGAGCAGCACCTCCTCACCCCGGTTGCGGCGGTCGATCACCCGCGAGAACAGGACGGGGTGCATCTCGGCGGGGTTGTTCCCCCAGCAGATGAGCACGTCACACTCGTCGAGATCGGTGTAGCAGCCCGCGGGTTCATCGACGCCGTACACCGCCAAGAACCCGGTCACCGCCGAGGCCATACAGAGGCGCGCGTTGGGGTCGATCTGGTTGTTCGCGATGCCCCCCTTCATCAGCTTTTGCGCGGCGTACCCTTCAGGGATCGTCCACTGGCCGCTGCCGTACATGGCGAAGCCCGCCGGGTCCATCATCACGCGGTCGGCGATGGTCTGGATCGCCTCTTCCCAAGAGATCGGCACGAGCTGGCCGTTCTTGCGCAACATCGGCGTGCGCAGGCGGTCCTCCCCGTACAGCGCGAGGCCGACGTGGTAACCCTTCACGCACAGAAGCCCCTTGTTCACCTCGGCTTGGGGGTCTCCGGCGATGGCGACGATCTTGCCCTTCTCGACGCCCACCTGGACGTGGCAGCCCGTGCCGCAGAACCGGCAGGGGGCCTTGTCCCAGCGCACGCCCGGCCCGTAGGCGCGGGTGGGGTCTTCAGCGGCGGCCTCTTGGGCGAAGGTGCCCGCGGCGGCGGCGCTCGCGGCGGCCAAGGCGCTCAGCTTGAGGAACTCGCGGCGGTCGGGGGTCATGGTGTGCTCTCCACGGCGCCAACGTCGGCGTCCTGGTGGTTTGAGAGGTCGGAGAAGTCAGCGAACACCAGCTCAATGAACGTGACGCCGGGCAGAGACTCCAAAGCGTCCCAGGCGGCCTTGTCTTGGGCGCGGTTGGGGGTGTCGAGCACAACCGGCACACGGTCGCCGTGGGCCTCGCCGAGCGTCACCGCCGGGGCGGCTTGGAGCGCGGCGAGGGCGGCGGCGCGCAGGGTGGACGTTTGACTCAGGGTCAAGACGGCGCTCACGATGGGCATCACACGCCTCCTGCGGCTTGGGGCTCGTCAGGCTCGGCGGCTGGGAGCTGGTGACGCATCCGACCGGCGAAGATCTCCACAGCGATCTTGATGCCCAAGGTGAACACGATGAGCCCGGCGGCCCAGATGCCGACCACCACACGCCACTCCAGCTCGTTGGGCATGTACTCGACGAGCTCATGCAGGGTGGAGGGCACAAAGCCGGGGATGATCAGGCCCATGCCCTTCTCGATCCAGACGCCGACGAAGGTGAGCGCGCAGGCGATGTCGGCCAGCCAGAGCTGGCTCTTGGCGCGGGCGGAGAGCAAGATCACCGCGGCGACGCTGTTGAAGGCCAAGGCCGTCCAGATCCAGGGCACCAGCGCGTTGTGTCCGTGCAGGCCCAAGAACAGGTAGCTCGCCGAGGCCGTGTGGCTGCCGCCGGAATAAAACTCGGTGAACACCTCGGAGCCCACAAAGAACAGGTTGAGCAGCACCGTGACCCGCAAGATGCCGAGCAGGGTGTGCAGGGGCGCGTCAGGGATCGGCACCTTCGCGACGCGGCGGATCACCTGCAACGCCAGCACAATAAACGCCGGGCCCGAGACGAAGGCCGAGACGATGAAGCGCGGGGCCAAGATCGCCGTGTTCCAGAACGGGCGACCGCCCAGGCCGCTGAACAGAAACGCTGTGACGGTGTGAATGGACACGGCCCAGGCGATGCTCAACATCACGAACGGCAGGTACCAGCGCTTCTCGGGGCGGCGCCCCAAAAACCGCGTGTACAGCAGATACCCGCAGATGTGCAGGTTGATGAGCAGGTAGCCGCCGAGCACCACGACGTCCCAGGTCAACATCGAGACCGGCCAATGAAACCGGCCCAGCCCCGGCATGAGGTGCCAGGCGCGGTCGGGGCGCCCGAGGTCTACGTTCACGAACAGAAGCGCCATGAGGATCGCCGCCACGGCGAGGAGCTCACCGACGATCACCACGTCGTGCATGGCCTTGTCTTTGTAGATGTAGGCCGGGATCACCATCATCACCGCCCCGGCGGCGAGGCCAACGGTGAAGGTGAAGTTGGCGATGTACAGCCCCCACGAGACGTGGTCACTCATGGCCGTGAGGCCCATGCCGCCCACGACCTGCTGGGCCCAGGCGTTCACGCCCACGAGCGCCAGCGCCGTGAGCAGGGTCATCCAGGTGTAGAACGGCCAGCCGCCGTCGGTGGCGACACCCACGGCGTCGCGCAAGAACGCGGGGTAGGATCGAGCGTGGTTCATGCGCCCTCCTATTTGTCGAAGAAGTAGAAGAAGCGCGGGCGTGTGCCGAGATCCTCTTTGAGCACAAACGTGCGTTTGTTCTCTAAGACCCAACGAATCTCGCTGTTGGGGTCGAGCATGTTCCCGAACACCCGCGCCCCGGTGGGGCAGGCCTCCAGGCAGGCGGGCAGGCGCCCTTTGCGGGTGCGATGCAGGCAGAACGTACACTTCTCCATCACGCCTTGGGGTCGCACACGGTTGCTGAGGTAGGCCTGATCGGGGTTGATCTCCTCCGCGGGGATCTCCGGCTTGTGCCAGTTGAAGCGGCGGGCGTGGTACGGGCAGGCCGCCTCACAATACCGGCAGCCGATGCACCAGTTGTAGTCCACGACGACGATGCCGTCGGGCTCCTTCCAGGTGGCCTCGATGGGGCACACCGACACGCAGGGCGCGTTGTCACACTGGTGGCACTGCACGGGCATGTAGCTCCGCCCCTTCTTGGGGACGGCGTGGTCATAGTCTACGGTGCCCATGGCGAGGTCTACGGAGCCGTTCTTGATCTCCAGCACACGGATGTAGGACTGGTTTGTGGCGCGGTCGTGGTTGTTCTCGACATGACAGGCCTCCGCGCACTTGCGGCAGCCGACACAGACGCTGAGGTTCAGCGCATAGCCGAACTGCACTTCAGGGATGGGTCGCACGTCGTCGATGGTGACGACGGCGCCGTACTGATCGAGGGTCTCTTGCTCTAAGCGGCGCAGCACCCGGACCATGTCGTCGCGGCTGAGCTCTTTGTAGTGCCGCTGGAGCAGCTCATCAATGGACAGATCTTCAGGCCACGCGGCCAGGGGCGCCATCGCCCGGGCGAAGGCGGCGGCCCCGAGGGTCGCGCCGAGGGCTTTGAGGGTCGTGCGGCGGCTTGCGTCTTCCATCAGTGGGTCTCCGATGCGGGGAACACGACACGGTCAACCGCGCGCGGCGCGGGCTGGACCTGGGGCGGCTTGGGGCTGTGCGGCGCGTGACACTCAACACAGTGGTTACGCACCCGCTCACCTTGGCGTAGGTCCCAGTAGCCGGTCATGCCGCCGTGGGCGCCCTTCTGATAGTCGCGCGCTTGAGGGCCGTGACACTGGGCGCAGAGCTGCATCGCCTCGGCCATCTCAAGCTTGGCGCCGTCGGCGAGGTGGAGCAGGCGCCGGTCTGTGGGCTCATGGCAAGCGTCGCAGGCGAGCCCACCATGAAGCAGCTCAATCGTGCCGTGCATCTGCTCCGGGTTGCCGTTGTCTCCCACGACGATGGCGTCTTCGCCGGGCCCAGCGTGGCAGGTGGCGCAGGACACGCCGATGGGCGCGCCGTGGATGTCTCGCCGGGGGGTGTCGACCGCGCCGAGGCTCGTGGGCACATGCACCCGCGAGACCTTGGCCGGGGCGTCGGGCACAGGCGGCCCGTACTCCCGCGACGGGTCCACAAAGCCCTGATCGCAGGCCAGAAACAGCGTCAGCGCGGTGAAGAGGGGCATCGGCGCTCCGATCGATCAGTGGATATTGATGTCTTCTTACACGAGCGGCGCGCTCCCACCACGGCCTCAGCGCCGGGCTATGACCTACCGCAGCGTTCCGGCCCTTGTCCTCGCGCTGGCGAAGAGACCGATTATCAGCGCCAAGATCGTGAGGGCGAGGCCATGCCGTTGTACCCCCTGGACCGACTCATCCGAGATCTCGCGCGCACGGCGCACCTGGGCGCGATGGCGTGGTGGCTCGGCGCCGAGCTGAGCGGAGGCGCGGTGGGCTTCGCGCCCGCGGCGGTGCTCATCAGCGGCGGCGCCTTGGCGGGGGTGCAGCTCCACCGCGCGGGCCCCGAGGCCCTCGGCCACCTGAGCACTTGGGTGGTCGGCGTGAAGCTCGGCCTCGCGTTTGTTGCCGTCATCGCCCCGTCGCTCAGCCTGCCCGCGCTGCTGGTCGCGCTCTTGCTCGGCGGCCTCATCAGCCACGCGCCGGGGGCGGTTCGTCAGGCCGCTGTGTTTGGCGCGCCGGGGCCTTGCGCGACACGCGACGCCCCTGGTGAGGATGCGGCGCGGTCATGCTCGGCGCGGGGTGAGGGGGGGTGAGATCCTGGCTCCAGCGCCGCTAGGCGCGGGCTTGTTGGGCTCGACGTGCGCCCCCCAATCTGATCCGCTGCTTTGTCCAAACTCAACCAACTGGACGACGCCGACCGCCACACAGACATCGCCCGGGGCCGCGCGCGTCTCAGCGAGGCGCTGGAGGCCGAGGACGTGCGTCGAGCGCGGGCGCTGCGAGGCCCCTCACCCCCAAACCTCCTCCATCAGCCCAAGCGCCGCCCGCAGCTCATCCATGATCTCCGCCGCCAGCACCTCCGGCTCAGGCAGGCTCTCGGCGTCCAAGAGGCTGTCATCCTTGAGCCAGAACAGGTCCAGGCTGCACTTGTCGCGGCTCACCAGCTCGGCGTGGTCATACGCCCGCCAGCGCCCCTCGGGGTTGGCCTCGCTCCAGGTGGCCTCGCGCTTCTGCGGCGCGTCGGGCTTGTAGCAGGCGACGAAGTCGTCCAGGCTCGCCCGCGTCATGGGGTTGGTCTTGAGCGTGAAGCGCTGGTTGGTGCGCAGGTCGTACACCCAGAGCTTCTTGGTCCAGGCGCCGCCGTCGGCCTTGGCCTTCTTGCGGGTGAAGAACAGCACGTTCGCCTTCACGCCTTGGGCGTAGAAGATGCCCGTGGGCAGGCGCAAGAGGGTGTGAACGTCACACTCGGCGAGCAGGCGGCGCCGGATGACCTCGCCCGCGCCACCCTCAAAGAGCACGTTGTCGGGCACCACCACCGCCGCGCGACCGTCAATCTTGAGCAGGGACTTCACATGCTGCACGAAGTTGAGCTGCTTGTTGGTGGTCGTCGCCCAGAAGTCATCACGCTCGTAGGTGATGCTGTCGCGCTCGGTGCCGCCGTGTTCACCCACCACGAGGATGCTCGACTTGCGGCCAAAGGGCGGGTTGGTGAGCACCAGGTCATACCGCTCGCCGCCCAGCTCTCGCAGGCCGTCGTCGGTGCGCACGGGCAGGCTGGCGTCGAGGCGCCCGTCGGCCTCCTCGGGGCTCACACCGCCCTTGATCAAGGCCGCCCGCATGGCGTCAAGCTCCTGGGGCGTGGGGCCGACGTTGTGAAGGAGCAGGTTCATCGCGCACAGTCGGGTGACCGACTGCACGATCTCCACGCCACGCAGGGCCTCCCGACGAAGGTGCTCGCGCTGCTCCTTCTCGATCTTGGGGTTTCGGGCGGTGATGTGCTGGTGCGCCGAGAGCAAGAACCCGCCCGTGCCGCAGGCCGGGTCGATGATCTTCTCGCCGGGCCGGGGGTTCATCACCTCGACGATGGCGTCGATGAGCGGTCGCGGCGTGAAGTATTGCCCCGCGCCGGACTTGGTGTCCTGGGCGTTGCGCTCCAAGAGGCCCTCGTAGGCGTCGCCTTTGATGTCGGCGTCTACGAGCGTCCACTGCTCACGGTCGATCAGGTCGCTGATGAGCCGCTTGAGCTTGGCCGGGTCTTGGATCTTGTTCTGGGCCTTCCGAAACACGAGGCCCAAGAGCCCGTGCTGACGGCCCAGGTGCTCCAGCGTCGCCCGAAAGTGCTGCTCCAGGGCCACACCGTCGAGCGCGTTGAGGCTCGGCCAGTCGTACCCCTCGGGCACCGGAGACGGCTTGTTCCACGGGCGCTGGGTCTGCTCGTGGGCGAGCTTGAGGAACAGGAGCACGCTGAGCTGCTCCAGGTAGTCGCCATAGGAGAGCCCGTCGTCCCGCAGGATGTTGCAGTACGACCACAGCTTGTTGACGATGCGTGACGCCTCGGCGCTCATTCGGGGGTGACCTCAGCAGAAGGGGGAACCAGGCGGCCCTCAAAGGCGCGCTTGAGGATCGACTGCCGCAGCGAGGCGCAGCGGGTCAACGAGCGGCCCACGAGGGCCTCGACCTGATCGAGCACAGACAGGCGGCGATCGACCTCGGCGACGATGCGGGCCTGCTCGGCGAGTGGGGGGAGCGAGAATGGAGCGGCCCGTAGCTTTTCTAGCGTCAGATGCGCGATATTGGTCGTAATTGATGCGCGCCGCATAAAAACACGATTCATCACCCACGCGCGGAAAACGATCTGGGCGAACTCAGGCGTAGGCCCCCCAATAAGCGGGCGAAAACGATGAAGCGTCTTCTGGAAGCACACATTGGGCCGTTCGCCTCGATAGATGGCGCTCTGACCTACTAGCTCTGGACTCTGACCTTCACACAGCAGAATATCGCCCGACTCAAGGCGGTACTTCGCGAAGTGTTCATCAGAGAAATCCATTTCTTCAACATCTCTCCAATCGATCCAGTTGTCCCGGATGTTCGCGACTCGAAGATATGGACGTGGACTGATACCCTTTAGGTACTGAGGCGCCCGCTGGCGGCCTAACAAGATGTCGCCTGCTTGATCACAACTCGCCCACACCCACCCCTCCGGCAGCTCCGGCAGCCCCTCCGTCTCGGGGGCGACGGGCTCCTTGTACTTGCCGCGCTCCCCACGCTCCGCCCAGCGGGCGCGGCGCTCCGCGAGCACACGAGCCAAGAGCGCGGAGCCGGGCTCGTAGCGTCGGCCCTCGGCCCGCGCCAAGGCGGCCTCGGTGGGCACCAGACGACCCTCCACCGCCGCCTTGAGCACGCTCGCGCGGGCGTGCTTGAGCTTGGCCTGCACCCGCTTGAGCCCCTGCTCAGCGGCGTCGAGCCGGGAGAAGTGGGCCTCGATGGCGGCGACGATGTCGCGTTGCTCTTGGATCGGCGGGATCCCTATAGAGACCCCCTTGAGCGCGGCAAACTCAATGCTCGCCACCGTCGTGCCGTTTTTTGCGCATTCACGGATAATTCGGCTTCCAGAAGAGACAAGAAAGTACGCGACGAAGACAGCGTCTACGCCTTCATCCGGTGTCAGCGCCTTCATGTCTTGATTGAGCGTCACCGGAGTCGCACAAACGGCTACAGGAAACGAGTGGGCTAAAATCCCACTTCGCACCACCATGAGTACGGACTCTCGCGGGACGATCTTGGTCGCCGAGCCCTCGATCGCAGCCTCAGTGATGTGGTCTTCGGCCTGAACCAGCCGAAAAACCTTCATGTCCTTGGGTGAGACCCACGGAATAGTGCCGTCCGTCCAGAACGCTGCATTCAGCTTGGAAGGCGTTCCACCGCCTGACCATGTGCCGACATCTCCCAGATGAAGTGAGCGCCAGTGTTGCGGGTGTTTCGTGCTCATGCCGTCGTCCCCTCAGATGCGGGAAACGAACCACAGAGGCACAGAGGACACAGAGTTATGAACACAGAGGACTCGGTGGTGGGTGAAGGCGGCTGCCGCGACTCGGAGGGCTGGAGGGAGGGGGTGGGCACGGAGAGGTTGTGGCGGAATGACGTGGGTTTGGGTGTCCCGCTCAGCCTCGGGGCGGCGGTGGAGAGGGCGTAGGGGCGCCTCTTTAGCCGGGATCGCCGCACGGCGCCACCAACCCCTCTGTGTCCCTCCTCTGTGTCCTCTGTGCCTCTGTGGTTCGTTCCCCCGAATCCCCACCAACCCTGAACGAGCCCCAGGCCCCGCACCACGCCACTCATAAGCTCACCCGCTTGATCCCGTGCTTGAGCAGCTCCGCGTTGAAGTTCAGCAGCAACCCCACCCGCACACCCGAGAGCCGCAGGTACGTCAAGATCTGCGCCGTGTGGATCGGCTCCAGGGCCTTCACGGCCTTTAGCTCGACGATGACGGCGTTCTCGACGAGCAAGTCCACCCGGTAACCGAGCTCTAGCCGCATCCCTTTGTAGACCACCGGCACAGCGACCTGCCGCTCTACGCGAAGCCCCTTGGACTCCAGCTCCCACACGAGGCAGGCTTCATAGGCGGATTCAAGGAGCCCCGGCCCCAAGGCGCGATGCACCTCCAGGGCCGCGCCGAGGATTGTGTCGGTGAGCCGCGCGTGAAGCGCCTCCGGGCTGGACTCCACCACAGGCGATGTCTCTACGCTCACGCCACCAGCTCCGCCGTGAGCTCCTCGACGAGCGGGTCGAGGTCGTCCCCAAAGAGCTTGTCGGCCTTGCCCAAGCCGCCGCGCTCGATGAAGGGGGTGTCGTCGAGGTCGTCGCGGGTCAGCTCCATGTCCACGATGACGCGGTCCTTGATCAGGTGCAGCCAGTCGAGCTGCTCGGCGGTGAAGGTGCGGCCACGGTTGGATTGTGTGGCGAGCCAGTTGTTGAAGCGGGCCTCGGCGTGCTCGGCGAAGGACACGAGCTCCTCCTCGACGCCCAGGGCGTGCCGCACGAGGCTGATGAGGTCGGTGAGCTGGGCGCCTTTGCTCTGGCCGCGCACCCGGCCCGCCTCGACGCGCTCATAGGCCGCCCAGAGGTCGGCGCGGGTCCACTGGCGGGGCGGCCGCTCCAGGGCGCTCACCAGCTCACGCAGGGCGGCGCGGGTGAGGCGCTGGGCGTAGGGCCGGGCGTAGAGCACACGCAGGGCGCTGTATTGGTCGCGGTGCTCTTGGCAGAAGGTCTGAAACGCGCTCACGACGGCCTGGGCGTTGTTGTACTCCAGCTCCAGATCAGCCCGGCGGCCTACGCGGGTCAGCTCGTCGGCGGTCGTGTGGTCGATGAGCACATGCTGGTCACGGCGAATGGAGAGAACAGCCTCGCGGAGCGGCTCGACGTAGGCCAAGGGCGCCACGGCGGCCTCCCGCAGCTCCTCCTCAGCGGCCTGGCGCTGGTCGTCGGTGGGTGTTGTGCCGGGGGCGAGGTGGTACATCTCACGAGCCTTGGCCAGCGCGTGCTCCTCGTCCAAAGAGTTGATGAGGTCGGCGGTGAGCTGGCGCAGGCTGAGGCCCTCGCTCGCCTCCACCACCTGCGCCTGCTGGGCGGAGGTGGCGATGCGGTCCAGGCGGTCCAGGCGCGCGGCGAGGGTCGAGAGCAGGTCCGGGTCACGGTCGCCGAAGGCCACGAGCTTGAGCAGCTTGTCTAAGCTCAGGCTGGGGTCGCGGTCCATCGGCGGGTCGTTCGGGGTGTCCTCCATCACCCCCACACAGTCCACGAGCACGAAGTGGGTCTTTGTTAGCGCGTCGGGGGTGAGCGCCTGGAACTCATCATCCGAGATCGTGCGCACGCCGCGGCCCTTCATCTGCTCCAGCAGCACCCTGGAGCGCACCGAGCGCATAAACACCACACACTCCAAGGCGCGGATGTCGGTGCCGGTGGCGATCATGTCCACGGTGATCGCCACGCGCAGGGTGGGGCTGTTCTTGAACGCGGTGATGAGGTCTTCGGGCTTGCGGGAGGCGCCCTTCGCGCCGTCTCGCTCGGTCTTGTAGGTGATCTTGACGGCCTGCTCGTTGGAGAGCGCCCACTCCTCCCGCAAGATGCGCAGGATGTCTTCAGCGTGGTCGTCGGACTTCGCGTAAAAGAGCGTCTTGGGGATCGTGCTGCGTCCGGGGAAGATCTCGGTGAACATCCGCTCGCGCAGGGCGCGCAGCACGGTGCGGATCTGGTCGGGCACCACCACGCTGCGGTCGAGCGCCGTCGCCGCATAGCTCACGTCCTCGTCGAGCGCCTCCCAGGTGGTCTTGCGGGTGCTTCGGTCGCGTCGCGCAACAGCGGTCTGGGGCTCGGCGATGATCGTGCCGCCCTCCTCGCTCACCCGCGTGCGCAGCTCGTACACCTGATACGGTACGTTCACCCGGTCCCGCACGGCCTGCTCGTGGCGGTACTCGCTGACGACGTTGCCGTCAAAGAAGCCGTAGGTGTGCTTCGCGGGCGTGGCGGTGAGGCCGATGATCGAGGCGTCAAAATACTCAATCACCTGCCGCCAGAGCGTGTAGATCGAGCGGTGGCACTCGTCCACCACCACCACGTCAAACAGGTCCGGGGGCACGAGCGGGTTGTAGGTCACCGGGGGCGGCTCCCGCAGGATCGCCGGGCCGTCGCCCAGAAATCCCGAGCCCTCCTCGGCGTCTTCAGGCAGCGACGGAGCGCCGCTCAGGACGCTGTAGAGGCGCTGGATGGTGGTGATGACCACCTTGTTCACGGGGTCGATCTGATTGTGTCGCAGCCAGGTCGTCGTGTACACGTCGCTGAACTTGCGCCCGTCGTCGGGGAGCGAGAAGCCCTGAAACTCCCGCTCGGCCTGACGCCCGAGGTTGCCGCGGTCCACCAAGAACAGCGCCCGCCGCGCGCCGCCCTCCTTGATCAGCCGGTAGAGCGCGCTCACGGCGGTGAAGGTCTTGCCCACACCCGTGGCCATCTGCACCAGCGCGCGGGGGCGGCCCTCACACACGCTGCGCTCAAGGTTCTGGATGGCGCTTACCTGCGGCGGGCGCATCCCGGCGGCGTAGAGCGGCGGCGCGTGGCGCATTCGACCGATGAGCGTCGGCGCGCTGGGCGCGGCGGGCAGGCCCTTCCGAATCTTGAGCGCGTCGTCGAGCCAGAGCTGGAGCGTCTCCGGGCGATGAAACCAGAACACCCGCCGGGCGCGGGGCTCTGGGTCAAGGCCGTTGCTGAACCAGGTCTCCACACCCGTGCTCTCGTACAAGAACGGCAGGGGCGTGATCGGCGCCTTCGCCATGCTCGGCACGCCGCTGGCGTAGGCCCGCGTCTGGGCCTCGACGCCGCCCAAGGTCGTCCCCACCCGCTTGGCCTCGATGATGCCGACGAGCTGGGTGCCCAAGAACAGGGCGTAGTCGGCGGTGCCGCCCTTCATCGGCAGCTCGCGCAGGGCGACGCCGGTGCCAGGGCGCAGGCTCATCTGACGCGCGCTCTGCACGGCCCAGCCCGCTTGGCGCAGCATGTCGTCGATCTGCTCGCGGGCGTGTTGTTCGGGGGTCAAGGGCTGGGGCATGAGGGGCGCGGGGGTGGCGGTTTCGGCAAGGGTAGCATGAGGGGGGGGCGAGGGTGGTGGCTTGCGGCGGTCGTTGTTGGCTGGAGGTGCCTGTAGACCCTCCGCTGCGGCCAGCCTGCCCGGCCTCGCGGTCCTCATCCGCACGACTGGCGAGTGTAGGGCAACAACCGCAGCGCTACCGCGTAGCCAAGCGGCTGCGAGCTGCGCAGCTCACCCTGAAGATGCGGCGGCGCGAATGAAGGGCCGTGATTGACGCGAACCGTCGAGGTCGTAGTTTGACCTCCACTCAAAGGCCCTCTCTTTCCTCTGATCGGACATGGAGCCACAACGAGCCTTGAGGACATAGGAGGCGCCGCCCGAAGCGGAGCCGTCCTGGTCGTTTGGGGGGCGCACATGAAAGATCACATCCACCGCTTCGGCGGCCTTATCGAATGAAGCCAGCGTGGGCATTCCTTTCCGCTGAGCGTGTACGACCCCAACAACGATGGCGACGTTGAGCGCTTTGGCCAAGGCTTTCAGTTCGTTACAAGTCTCGGGTATTCTTCCCTTCATGACCGTCAGATTCGTCATAAGGACCACGCGCAGCCCTTGAGAGTTTGACTTAAACTGACGCAGACGCTCACGGATGTTTTTACGTTGATCCTGTACGAAGTAGAGGATTTGGGTTGGGTGAAGGGACGCTTCGACGAGCTTTTGTCTTACCTGAGAATCGCGCTTGATCTCGCCAAACGCAAACCCGATCCCCTCGACCCCCAACACCGCGCCAATTGTGGTGACCAAGCCTATGACCGTCCTCTCGTCGTGGCTGGAGATCACGACCAGCTCTTTGGGCTTAAGTCCGCCTAGTTCGTTGTCAAATTCAGGGATGCCCGTTGGGACCATGTCGTCTCTGTAGCTGTTGACTACGTTCACACTCGTCGAATCCCGACCAGAGCCATCTTCCACACGACCTCCGAGAGTTGACGGCTCAGGCTGGCCTACGATGACCTCTGAGCCCTTCTCAGACTCAGCGACGTCCATGCCAGCTTTGCCGCGCGGCAAGCTATCCACGATGAAGCCTTCGGCAAGTTTAGACGCCGATGAAACGACGCGACAGCCGTGATCTTGTGGTGCGGTTGCCTTGGGGGCTGGCGCTTACGGGGATGCGAGCCGCTGCCCCTTGTGTATCGCCGAGGTGGCCGCCTCCCCGTCAACCAGCCGATGCGTCCATCCTGACTCCTGGCCGCCAAGACTCTCTCGCCTGAGCGCGCGGGCTTGGTCGGTCCCGCGCCTCCAAGGACCAGCGCCCCGCTGCGCGAGAAGACGGTGAGCCCGACGTGCTCGACGCCAGGGACACGCCGAGCGCAGGCGACGCTAGGCCACTGAGACGAGCGAGGCTGTGACCCAGGACGCCGAAGGAGGAGGCTGCCGCTCACGCGCTTCGCTTGGCGGCGTGTCGGAGGGACAGACCGCTAGCGTGCCGACGGAGCTGGCCATCCCCCAGGCGGCGGTGGGGCGTCTCGGGCCGGTAGACGTCGGGAGGTGGGGCGAAGCGCGCTGGACCCTTGGGCCAGAAGCGGGCCGAAGAGGACGCTCGGGCGCTGCGCCCGGCTGTGCCTGCTGTGCCCCTGCGGGGCACAACCCGGCGCCACGGGGCGCCGGTAAACAGCCTCCAAGGGTCATTGGAGCGGGTTTAGGCCGAATCTCCCGTTCTACGGGGGCCTCCAGAGCTCCCGCGAGAGACGACCGCTCCCCCTCACGCGGGGCCGACCCCGGCGCTGGTCGTGGTGATTCGGGCACAATGAGCGGGGCACAGTGGAGACGACCGCGGCACAGACAGGGCCGACCCCGGCGCTGGTCGTGGTGACTCGGGCTCTATGAACGATCAGCGCGCGGCGAGGGGGCGGGAGGCGCGGCGGCAGGCGCGGGCGCTGATGCCCGCTGAGGATCGTGACCCCCGCTGCACATTCCTACGCGACGGCGCCGAGGCCTACGCGGCCGACATGACCGCCTGCGATGCCGCCGACGAGGGCTATACTCCAAGCGCAAGCAAAGGAGAGACGCGCATCCTGCCCGACGCCGCCGGCACCCCGCTTCGCTCTGGGCGCTCCGGCGGCCACCGCCTCCGTCCGCTCCACGGCGCCGCGCGCCGCCCGGCTGGGCTCGTGTTCGACGCCGCCGCAGGCGTGGGGCAGGTCAGGAGCTCCATCTTCGGCGACACGCTCATGGACGAGAGACCTAAGACCGCGGGCGGCAACGAGGCCAGGCGCAAACGGTACGGCTCGGGCGTGCTGCAAGAGGAGCGTCAAACGCTGCACGTCTTGGACGACCAGCGCCGCGCCGCCATGATCGAGACCCTGACGGTGACCGGCGGGAGCGCGGTGAGCACGCCGACGCCGAGGTTCCGCTACCAGCTCGACGACCAGCTCGGCTCGGCCTTGCTGGAGGTGGACGATGACGGCGGGGTGATCCGCTACGAAGAATACCACCCCTACGGCACGACGGCCTGGTGGGCCGAGGACGCGGCGATCGAGTTGAGCCGCAAGCGGCATCGGTACACCGGGAAAGAGCGGGATGAGGAGACCGGGCTGCAAGTCCACTCGGCGAGGACCTACGCGCCTTGGCTGGGGCGGTGGGATAGGCCGGATCCGATTGGGTTGAGGGATGGGGGGAATCGGTGGGGGTATGGGGGGGGGAGGCCGCTGGCGTCGGTCGATCCTTCAGGCACAGCAGATTTTCCTGTTGAGGGCGACTATTTCAATCCGTATAATACGCTAGGCAGCATAACTGTGTATAGGGATGAGGCTCCGGGACCACACCCTGCGAACGCTATGTCGTGGACAGAGTATCAGCGGCGCGAGCAGAGCACAAAGCCATTAGAAAGGGAGAGCTATACTGGAGCGTTGCTCAGTCCCTTTGAGGCGCTTATTGAAGACGTCAATGCGGTTCAATCAGAGTTTAATGACCTTGTTGCTCCTGCAGTGAACCCAGGAGGTGCGGCTATCTCATTCGGGGCCGGTATGGCCTACGACTACTTTCTGTCGGCGTGTCCTGAACAATACCAAGAGGCAGTAGAATTTGCCAACAATGCCTTGAACAGCGACCTATATTTAGCAGCGGAAGACCTTCCAGCGTTGTGGCTGGCGGGCAAAGCGGCGAAGACTGCATCAACAGTGGTGATCGCAGATACAGCGGAGCTACTTACTGACGCTTCTCGTCATCTTGACTCTGCACTCTCGCGTGGCGCGTTGACTCCCGATGGCAGATTGGTCCCAATTCCTGACAGGCCAAACCCTAATAGAGCGCCAGATGCTCCGAAGTCCCCTGATGCGAATTTTATGGCTGGGTATGGAAAACCTCTGGACGCAATCGTTGAGGACAAGTCGGGTAACTTTTTCCCGGGAATTCGTTATAGCATGGGCACGGTACTAGGACTTAAGAGTGTAAAGGGCGGCTTAACAGTTCAACCCGTTACAAATCCTGCGAATTCGGAGGCGTTGCGCAAGCAAATCCCGGGAGCCTGGGAGAAGGTTTATCAGGATGGTTACAATATGGCGGGTGAGAGAGTTTCGGTCCACTATTATCGACATACAGATACTAAACAAGTCTCTGCTGTGAAAACAGTCGGTGGATGGAGCAACAAAAGTGAGCAATGAAACCAAACATACATGCTGAAATCTGGCAGTTGGAGCAGGTGCTCGTCCTTCTGACTATTGGAATCATAGATTCCATAAAACGAGGTGGGATGTCCTTCGGCGAGGCACGTGAGATCCTATTTCAACCTAAGACGCTATGGACCTTGATGCGTCCTGACATTCAGGATGTCATTCAGCCGGAAATACTGGATCTCGTCCGTCAAACAATAGAGCTTGAGGATACGCATCTCTTTTGGCCGGACCATCTACCAGAATCATTAGACAATATTCACCAGATCGCGTACACTTGTCTAAAGAATCGACGAGAAGCCAGTCTCTCGCCAGAATTTTGGCTTCACTGTATTACAGGTAGTGAGATGACACCCAACTTCGATGACGATGCTGAATAAGATGCTACAGGCCATTCCTGCGGCCTAATCTGGGCCTCAGGAGCGGCCATACTCGCCGAAAACGACAATACAGTTCCCCCAGTTCGAGTAGAGCGTAAGATCGCGCCGCAATATGACGTAATATGACGCCCAGGTAGCCACGATCTGACGGAGACATGGGAGATCATGCCGAGGAAGAGCGGGGTCGCATAGGCGCCGCAGGGCAAGCGAGGTGACCGTTACTTGAGCCGGAGGAGATGTAAGCACCTCGAGGGCACGAACACGGCGACCGCAGTGGATTGGCCCAACGAATTGGTTGTCTCCCTCACGAACATAAACACTGACCCGGAACCAGCGACACTCCCAGCGCCAGACGTCAGCCAACTAGACGACCTGCTCGTGGTGTTGGAACTCTCAGTGACCTGAGCCGCCCCCCAACCCCCATAGGCGCTAACATACTGGACACCTGATCCGCATCGGATAAAGATGGCGCGTGTCTCGCTCCATCACCGATCTGCTCTCGTCCGCGGCTTGGGAAGACCTCACCGCATGGCTGCCCCATGATCTCGACGCGCTCGCCGCCAAAAGCGGCGGTTTCCAGCGTCGTCGCGCGATTCAGTCGCCACTAGATTTCATCCGGCTCGCGCTGGCGTATGGGCTCCTCGACCTCTCGCTGCGCTCCGCTGCGGCCTGGAGCGCAGATCATGGCCTCGGCCAGCTCTCGGATGTCGCTGTTTTGGGCCGACTTCGTCGTGGCTGGCCGTTCTTGGAGGCGGTGTTCCAGGCGATGCTAACCCGTCAAGTTGCCGCGCGCCGCCCGGCTGGGCTCGTGTTCGACGCCGCCCCAGGCGTGGGGCAGGTCAGGCGCTCCATCTTCGGCGACACGCTCATGGTGGAGAGACCTAAGACCGCGGGCGGCTACGAGGCCAAGCGCAACGGGAACGGCTGGGGCGTGCTGCAAGAGGAGCGTCAAACGCTGCACGTCGTGGACGACCAGCTCCGCGTCAGAGTGATCGAGGCCGTGACCAGCAGGTGCTCGATGGGCACGCCGACGCCGAGGGTCCGCTACGCGCTCGACGAAGAGCTGGTGTCCGCCATGCTGGCGGCCGACGGCGACAGCGGGGTGAGCCGCGACGAGGAGGTCCACCCCTACGGCACGACGGCCTGGTGGGCCGAAGACGCGGCGATCGAGGTGAGCCGCAAGCGGGTTTGGTACAGCGGGAAAGAGCGGGATGAGGAGACCGGGCTGCTAGTCCACTCGGCGCGGACCTACGCGCCTTGGCTGGGGCGGTGGGATTGGCCGGATCCGATTGGGTTGAGGGATGGGGGGAATCGGTGGGGGTATGT
>JAKLKD010000380.1 GCA_023150845.1 Myxococcota bacterium
CGTCGTGTTTGTCCTCCACGAGCCTGCGGGCGCGCTCGATGACCATCTCGGCGACCTGCACGTGCCGGGCCGGGGGCTCATCAAAGGTGGAGGCGATGACCTCACCACGCACCGAGCGCTGCATCTCGGTGACCTCCTCAGGCCGCTCGTCGATGAGCAGCACGATGAGCTTCACCTCGGGGTGGTTCAGCGCGAGGGCCTGGGCGATCTGCTGGAGCAGCACCGTCTTGCCCGCCCGGGGCGGCGCGACGATGAGCCCACGCTGGCCTTTACCGACGGGGGCGAAGAGGTCGATGAGCCGCGGGGCCGTAGAGGCCGCGCCGTGCTCTAAGGTGAAGCGCCGCTCGGGGTGCAGGGGCGTGAGGTTGTCGAACAGGGGGCGGTCGCGGAGCTGCTCCGGGTCGCCGCCGTTGAGGGTCTCGACCTTGGTGAGCGCGAAGTACCGCTCACCCTCCTTCGGCGGGCGCACCCGGCCTCGGATCCAGTCCCCGGTGCGCAGGTTGAACCGGCGGATCTGGGAGGGCGAGACGTAGATGTCGTCTGGGCCGGAGAGGTAGTTCGCCGCCGGGTCACGCAAGAAGCCGAAGCCGTCAGGCAGGACCTCCAGCACACCATCCCCGGAGACGGCGTCGTTGTCATCGACCCCAGCGCGCAGGAGGTCAAAGATGAGCTGCTGACGGCTGAGGCTCCCCGCGTTGTCTACGCCCTTCGCGCGGGCGAAAGCGGCCAGTTGTTCGAGGGGCTGAGCCTTGAGCTCGCGGATGTCGAGGCGAGTCATGCGGGGATTGGGGAGGAGAGGGAGAGGGGGGAGGCCATCGGCGGGCGCGGCGGCGGGAGCTCGCGGCGTCAGAGCGCGGCGCGGAGGAGGCGCTGCGGAGGGACAACAGGGGGTAAACACGAAATTATCGGGGCAATTGTTGGTACTGTCAAGACCTACTGGTCCTTACGCCTCGCGCTCGCTCACAACATGCCCCGGCGTCCGGCCCGTCGCTGACCGGGCGCGGCCGAACGATGACCTGAGGATCTGGATCCTCGCCGTGGAATGGGTGAGACTTGTCGTGTTCCAAAGAGGGTCATCGGACATGCACGCGAGCGACGTTCAAGAGGTGATGAAGCGCGTTGAAGCACTCGATGAGGCGGGGGCGAAGCAGCGGATCGACGCCTTGGTGCCGGAGCTGAACCGGCACAACCGGCTCTACCACGAGCAGAACGCGCCGGAGATCGACGATCGTGCCTACGATCTCCTCTACCGCGAGCTCGTCGCCTTAGAGGAGCGCTTCCCGGCGCAGGTCCGCGCCGACAGCCCGACCACCCGCGTCGGCGGCGCGCCTGTTGAGGGGCTCGAGCCCCACACCCACCGCGTGCCCATGCTCTCCTTGGGCAACAGCTTCTCCGCGGATGAGCTCCGGGAGTTTGACGCCCGGATCAAGCGCTTTCTGGAGGGCGACGCGCCGGAGATCGTCGAGTACTTCGTCGAGACCAAGCTCGACGGCCTGGCGATGTCGTTGAACTACGAGGACGGCGCCCTGACCGTCGCGGCCACCCGCGGCGACGGCCTGCAGGGCGAAGACGTCACCCACAACGTGCGCACCCTGCGCAGCGTGCCGCTCACCCTCAAGCCGCCGAGCGGCGAGGTGCCCGACCGCCTCAGCGTGCGCGGTGAGATCATCTTCAACCTGCCGGGCTTCCTCAAGATGAACGAGGACCGGGCCGCGGCGGGGGAGAAGCCCTTCGAGAACGCGCGCAACGCCGCCGCGGGCAGCATCCGGCAGCTCGACCCCCGGGTCGCCGCGGCCCGGCCGCTCCTGTTCATGGCGCACTCCCACGGCGAGCTGGAGGGGGTGGAGCTGCCCCCGACACACTCCGCGCTGATGGCGACCTTACGCGAGTGGGGCTTCAAGAGCGCCGAGGGCTGGCTCTGCCGAGGCATCGAGGAGGTGATCGAGGCCATCGCCGCCTTGGGCCGCCGCCGCTCGAGCCTCGACTACGAGATCGACGGCGCCGTGGTGAAGGTCAACTCCTTCGCGCTGCAGGAGCGCCTCGGGTTCCGCACCCGGGAGCCGCGCTGGGCGACGGCGTTTAAGTACCCGCCGGAGCGGGTGCGCACGACCTTAGACGGCGTGATCTTCCAGGTCGGCCGCACCGGGGCGGTGACGCCTGTGGCCTGTCTGCGGCCGGTGCGGGTGGGCGGCGTGACCGTCTCCCGCGCCACCCTGCACAACGCCGACGAGCTCCTTCGCCTCGACCTGCGCCTCGGCGACACGGTCGAGGTCGAGCGCTCCGGCGACGTCATCCCCAAGGTCGTGCAGGTCGTCGTGGACGAGGCCCACGCCGGGCGCCCCGCCGTGGTGTACCCCGAGACCTGCCCGCAGTGCGCCACGGCGCTTGTGCGTGACCCCGAGAACGCCGCGACGATGTGCCCCAACAGCACCTCTTGCCCCGCCCAGGTGCGGGAGGCTCTGCGGCACTTCGGCTCACGCCTCGGCATGGACATCGACGGCCTCGGCGACCGCATCGTGAACCAGCTCGTCGACGCCGGGCTCGTGCGCGAGGCCGCGGACCTCTACACCCTGCGGGTCGAGGACCTCTCGAAGCTTGAGCGTTTCGGCGAGAAGAGCGCGATGAACCTCGTCGCCGCCATCGAGAAGAGCAAAGATCGGCCCCTGCGCCGGGCGCTGTTCGCCTTGGGCATTCACCATGTCGGCGAGTCCACCGCTCGGGATCTGTCCGCGGCCTTCGGCGACTTGGATCGCCTGATCGCCGCCACGGAGCTTGAGCTCTCCGGGGTGCCGGGCATCGGCGCCGTCGTGGCGAAGAGCGTCGCGGGCTACTTCCGGGACCCGAAGACCCTCACGCACTTGCAGCGCCTCCGGGCGCTCGGGGTCAAGTTTGTGCCCGAGGCCGCCTCCACCGTCGTCGTGGCCAAGGCCGGCGTCGCGGGCAAGACCTTCGTGATCACCGGTACCTTGCCGTCGATGAGCCGCCCTGACGCCCAGAAGCTCATCGAGGGTGCGGGCGGGAAGGTCTCGGGCTCGGTGAGCGCGAAGACGGACTTCCTCGTCGCGGGCGCCGAGGCCGGATCAAAGCTCACCAAGGCCCAGAGCTTCGGCGTGGCGATCCTCGACGAGGCGGGCCTGCTCGCGCTCCTGGAGGCTTGATGCCCTACGCCATGGCCGCCCCGCGCCGCTTGACCTCGGGCCTCAGCGGCCTCGGGTTGTTGCTCTTGTGCCAGGGCTGCCTGGAGACAGGCACGGTGCAGCCCCTCATCGACGCGCGCGCCGCGGCCTTGGCGACGGACGCCTCCCGGTCGAGCCGCCTCGCCTTGGGCGCCACGGCGCTCGTCGCCGGGGTGTGCCAGCTCGATCTGTTGGAGTGGGAGCGCCTGAACCGCCAGCAGCTCCAGATCGCGCCGTCGGTGAAGGACCTCCTCGGCCTCGATCCCGACGGCGTCGTCGCCTACACGAGCTCGACCGGCGCGGTGACGGTGAGCTGGCTCAACGTGGAGTTCTCGCCGGGGATCTTCGGCGACGTCGTGCTCGACGTGCGGCGCCCGGAGGAGTCCTTCGCCGTGAGCTTCCGCCAGCGGGAGGGGGAGCCCCCGGGGCTCGTCGGCGCGGTGAGCGTCTCGACCCGGCGCTGCGGCTGGGACCCCCACGTCACCGTCGAGTC
>JAKLKD010000381.1 GCA_023150845.1 Myxococcota bacterium
CCGGCGCGGCCTGAACCGGCGCGGCCCGAACCGGGGCGGCGACCGGCGTGGCCTTGGGCTGGGCGGGCACCTCGATGAGCGCACATCCGACGAGCAGCTCAGGCCGCACCCGCTCCGGGCGCTCGATGAGCAGGACGACGACGTTGTCCGACGCGCGGAGCGTAGCGTTGGACGGCCACTCCGTGAGCGGCGGGGTGCTCCCCGGCAGGCTGTCGATACGTTTGCGGTTCTCGGGGAGGAGCTCCTCGACGCCGCTCAGCACAAAGCCCAGGCGGCGGCCCGGCGTCGAGAGCGCCAGCCAGATGAGCCCCAAGGCGTCCAGGGGCTCCCGGGCGTTCAGGCGCCGCGTGGCGCCGTCGAGGGCCTGACGCGCCTCGACAGCCCGGGTGAAGAGGCTGTGGTCCGTGGGGTTGTTGAAGCGCATTCCCTCCTTGAACGACCAGCGGCCGACGATCTCGCGGCTGCGCTGCAAGAACGTGATCAAGGCGTCCTCGGCGGACATCGGCGCGTCGTCCAGGCGCCACACGTCGCGCAGGCCGGGGCCGTGGAGCACGAAGACGCTCGCCTCGTCGTTGAGGTAGCGGGTCTTGAGCGTGTCAATCCAGGGAGGGAGGCTCATATGGGGCTCCGAAGGTCAGGGAGAGGGGGTGCTCCAGGCGCCGGAGAGGGCCTCGGCGCGGGCGCCGTCGGGCCGAATCGGCGTGAGCGTGTAGTCGCAGCGGCGGGCGCCGAGGCTGTTGGGGCTATGAATCGACCAGAGGGGCGTGAGCCGGATGGGCTCGCCCTCCCCCGCCCATTTCAGGGGGTGCACACGTTTGTCGGACCAGGTGGAGACCTTGCCGGTCTTGGCCGTGATCTCGCAGCTCACGGCGAGCTCGACGGCCCAGCCCTCGCCCACCCGCGGCACGAGGAGGTCGGCGCGCAGGACGTAGTCGCCGGGGGGCAGCTCCGCCGGGCTCGGGCCGAGGAGCTCCTCGCAGCTCGTCTTGCCCCGGCAGATGCCGAAGGACTGCGCGTCGGCGGGGCGCACCCCGGCGCGCAGGTCCGAGATCACCGGGTCGAGCAGGCTCGCCTCCCAAGGGGCGAGGCTCAGCCCGACCTCGGGGCACGGGGCCGGGGCCGGGGGCTCCGCCGGGGCGGGCGGCGCGGGCTGCCCGCAGGCGAAGGTCAGGGCGAGGAGCAGGAGCAACGGCGCCTCCGAGGCGTTCGTCCGCAGTCTATCCCGCGGACGGCGCGGGTTGGGAGCGGGCGGCGCTTGGAATCCCTACGAGAGCGGGCTACCTTGAGCGGCGGAGGTGTCTGTTGCTGAGGTCCATCGTCGTCTCGCTGGCGCTCGTCCTGTGCTCCCCCTCGGCTTGGGCGGGAGAGGGCGGCGCCGGGGCCCCAGCCGCGCCGCCCGCCGAGACCCCGGCGGAGACCCCCGCGCCTGTCTTGACCGGCGACGCCGCCCAGACCTTCAGCGGCGCCCAGGCCACCGAGGGGGTGGCGCCGGATCCCGACGCCGAGGCCGTTGATCCCGAGGCGGCCAAGGCTCTGGAGGCCCTGCAGGGCGAGGTGGCGAAGCCCGAGGCGCCGCCGCCGATGAACCTCGACTGGCTCTACCAAGACGGCGCCACCGCCGGGGCTGAAGACGCCAAGATCGCCGCGGGCTACGGCGTACACGCCCTCGCCGGGGTGGCCGCGGGCCTCGTCTGCGGGCCCTGCGGCTGCGTGGGCGCCCCGGCCGTTGAGCTCCTCGTCTCGCCGGGCGTGCCGCCGGGCGTCTGGCAAGGCTACGACTCGACCTACCAGCGCGGCTACATCGACAGCTACCGCCGCACCACCCGCCAGCGCCGGGCCATCTACGCCGCCGTCGGGGCCACCGTCGGGGCCACGGCGACCTTCGCCGCGGGCCTGGCCTTCTCGATCTACGGCGATCTGCTCTGAGCCCCACCCGCTGAGGAGCTCGGCGATGCGCCCCGTGCCCATGAACGCCATTCGGCGTGTGCTGATGTCGTGGTTCTCGGGGGGCACCCCCTACGTCTCGGCGAGCGGCGTGCTCGATTTCTCGGCGAGCCGCGCCTACCTCAGCCGCCTGGAGGCGGATCACGGCGTGAAGGTCTCAGTGCAGGCGCTCGTCGCCGCCGCCTTGGGCCGGGTTCACGCCGAGTTCCCCCAGGCCAACCGCCGCATCCTCGGCGGTCGCCTGTACCAGCCGCCCTCGGTGGGCCTGGCGATGCCGGTGAACCTCCTCGGCCACGCGGGCGGAGCGCGGATGGAGCTGTCGATGATGGTGATGGAGGAGGTCGATCGAAAGAGCCTCCGCCGCATCAACGACGAGCTGCGCGGCGCGGTGAAGGACGAGCGCCGGGGAGAGCCGAAGAACCCCGTGCTGCGGCAGATCACCGCCCTGGCCGAGCGCCTGCCCGGCCCCCTGGTTCACCACGGCTTCCAGGCCTTGAGCCTCGTGCTCGACAGCCCGGCGCTGGCCTCCTTGAGCTGGCGCCTCGCCCCGGCGACGGTGGGCCTCTCAAACCCCGGCGCCGTGCACTCCATGGGCTCGGGGATCCTCTTCCGCGCCGCCGCGGCGCAGCTCCCCGTGCGGCCGGTGCACGTCGCGGGGCTGTTTGGCGTCTCCACAGTGCAGGACGAGGTCTTCGCTATTGACGGGCGGCCTGAGGTCCGGCCCGGCCTGCCGCTGATCTACATCTTTGACCACCGGCTCATCGACGGGGTGCTCGCCGGGCGGGTGCTGATGCGCCTCGGCGAGCTGCTCCAGCACCCCGAGAGACACTTCGGGGCCGACGGCCTGGCCGAGCCCCCGGCGGTGGCCGCTGAGGTGAGGGCTTAGTCGGGGAGCACGGTCACGCCGCCGATCTCTCGCCAGGCGTTGATGCCGCCCTCCATGCTCGTCGCGTTGAAGAGGCCCTTCTCACGGAGGAGCTGCGCGGCCTTGAGGGAGCGCATCCCGGCGGCGCAGTAGCAGACGATCTCGTTGGCCTCCTTGAGCTCCTGCCAGCGCGCCTCCAGCTCATGGAGCGGGATGTGTTTGGCGTTCGGCAGGGTGCCCGAGGCGACCTCACCGTCGGTGCGTACGTCCACGACGACGATCTGCTCCCCGGCGTCGAGGCGCTCCCGCAGCTCTTGGGGGCCGCAGTCGATGCGGGCCAGGGACTCCGCCGGGGGCAGGTCCACGGGCTCGGCGCTGGGCCGCGGCGGGGCCGAGGGGCTGGGCGCGGCGGGGCTCGACGCGGCGGCGGGCGTCCCGGTGACACGCTTGACGATCTTGGAGGCGAGGCTGCGCAGCAGGCCCATGATGACTCTCGGGGGTTGGAACCCCTTGATTATGCCCCCAGGTGGAGAGTTTCGCGCGGGGTGAGATATCCTCGGGAGATGAGCCCCCCGTCTCGCGCCCCCGCTGAGGTCCCCGCCCCGCCGCCTGAGGCCTGGCAGCGGCGTTTCGGCCCCCTCAGCCTGCACGGCGCCCACGCCGGGGTCGCCGTGTGGCGAGGCCAGGCCGACGGCGCGACGGTGTTTCTTAAGGTCTTCGCGGAGCCCAGCCGGGCGGCTCGGGAGCTGGCGGCCCTCCGCGCGGACCTGCCGCTGCGCGCGCCTGAGGTCATCGCCGAGGAGCCCGGGGCCGTGGCCTTGGCCGACGCCCGCGGCGGCGCCGAGCGCCCCCGCCGCCT
>JAKLKD010000382.1 GCA_023150845.1 Myxococcota bacterium
GGCGGCGTAGGGTCGGCGGCGGCACGGCGAGCACCACGGCGTCGGCGAGGCGCGGGCCCGCGGCGGTCATCACGCCGCCGGGGACGAGGCCGGTGACTTCGGCGCCCAGCTCCACCGTCGCGCCGTGGGCCTCGGCGTCGGCGCGGAGCTCATCGACGAGGCGCTGCCAGCCACCGTCGAGGTAGATCACGCCGCCCCCGAGGCCGACCCGGAGCTGGGCCAACATGCGCGCCGCGGGGAGCGGATCGACGGGGTGGGCGTAGCTCGTGACCCGCAGGAGCGCCCGCACGAGGGCCCCGGCGTCCTCGGGGAGCCCCGCGAGCCAGGCGCCGACGTCGCCGCTGGGCGTAAAGGGGCTCGCCAAGGTCGTCATCAGGGCGAGGCGCCCCCGGTGGCTGAGCGCCTCCGTGGTCAAGAAGCTGCCCAGGCCGCCGGGGAGCGGCATCAGCGCGTCGCCGCGGGAGAGCCAGCCCTCGTTGGGCGGGCGGCGGCCCTTGAGCGAGAGCCCGAGGCTCTGCAGGATCGGCATGCCCGCGCCTTGGCGGTAGAGCGCGTGGGGCCCGAGGTTTAGCGTCGCCCCGGCGTGCTGCACGCTCCGGGCCCGACCGCCGACAGACGCCCCACGCTCCAAGACCTGCACCGAGGCGCCGCCCCGGGCGAGCCGCGCCGCCCACGCCCCAGCCCCGCCGGGCGTTACGAGCGCGGGGGATTTTTTCGCCGAGGGCCCGTCGATTTGCGCTCACGCGGAGCGCCTGCTTGAACCTGCGACGCCGCCTCCGTTACGATGTGCGGCGCTGAGCACGACGCAGACACGCGCGAGCCCGGCGAGCCCTTGACCGATTGGAGTGGTTTTATGAACGAGCAGGTCGCGCTGCGGCGCTGGAGCGGCCTTGAGATCGCCGCCATCATCATCTTCACCTTAGGATTGGGCTGGTTCTACCTCACTTACATCCACTACAAGGCGATCAAGGGGCTGAACCCCCAGGCCCTCGATCCGGTGACCGCCATCTCCCTCAACCTCGTCGGCGCCTGCTTCACCGGGGGGCTCTTGAGCATCGCCATCGAGTACTCCCAGCTCAAGCGCCTCGTCGACTACGCCAACAAGGCCGATCACCCCCAACGAAACCACAACCTCATGCTCATCGTGATGGGCTCGACGGTGGCGAGCTGGTTCTCGGTCTGGCTGAGCTTCACCGGGTTCATGGCCATCGGCGTGTTCATCTTCGCCATCTACGCGACGACCCAGACCCAAGAGGAGCTTGAGCGTTACACCGTCCCCGGATGAGCCCGGTGGATGACAGGCGGCGCGAATCGTGCGATCCTGCGCCTCCTCACGCCAGGAGCTCGTCATGGACATCAAGGCGCGACGTAAGGCCGTCGGTTGGTCACGGGCGGAGCTCGCCGAGCGCGCCGCCTTGGACCCCCGGGTGATTCAGCTCATCGAGCTTGACCAGTGGACCGAGCCGGAGTCCTTGGGCCGCTGCGACGCGGTTCTGGGCATGGCGGAGCGCGGCGAGGCCGACCCCCGCCTCAAGGCCCCCGCGCCCCGAGACGACCAGCGCATCCATTAGGAGGCCGCGATGGACCTAGACGCCCTCCGCGCGCTCGTGGCCGTCGCCGACGCGGGCTCCCTCTTGGGCGGGGCCGAGCGCCTTGGCCTCGCGCGCTCCACCCTGCGGCGCCGACTCGATGAGCTGGAGGCCCTCGCCGGGGTGCCGCTCCTGCACCGCGGCGCCCAAGGCGCGGCGTTGACCACGGCCGGGGAGCTCCTCGTCACCCGGGGGCGGAGCCTGCTCGTCGAGAGCGTGGCCCTGCTCTCCGCGGTGCGGGAGTCCGCCGAGGAGGCCTCGGGGCTCCTGCGCCTCGCCGTGCCCGTCGGCATGCCGCCCCACACGATGTCTTTGCTCTACGCCACCATGCGTATTGAGCACCCCATGCTGAGCCTTGAGCTGCGCATCGCCGAGTCGCCCCTCGACGAGCTCAGCGAGGGCTTCGACGGCGCGCTGGTCCTCGGCCAGCGCCCCCACGAGGGCCCCTGGATCACCCGGGTGCTCGGCCACGCCCACGAGGGCCTGCTCGGCGCCGTGAGCCTTTTGGAGCGCCTCGGCGAGCCCAAGACCCCGGAGGACCTCGAGCGTTTTGACCTCTTCGTCTGGCGCAGCCCCACCTTTGATCCCCGCCGCCTGCCCACCCGCGACGGCGCGCCGCTGCAGGTGAACCCCCGGCTTATCAGCTCCGACATCCACACCTTGCGCCAGCTCGCCCTGGAGGGCCAGGGCCTCGCCTACGTCCCCGACGGCGGCCTGCCCGATCCCGGCTACCCGCCCGACACCCTGCGGCCCGTGCTCGCCGACCGCCTGGGCCGGGACTGCCCCATCCGAGTGGTCGTGCCCGAGGCCCTGGCGCTCGCTCCCACGGTGCGGGTGTGGCTGAAGAGCGTGCTCGACCTCTTCAGCGAGTCGTGACCCCCTCCAGGCGCGCCCGGACCTGCGCCACATCGACGCCCAGATCCTCCAACGACCGATCGACGGCGTAGCCCGAGCGTGCGCGGTGGGCGTGCACCGTCGGCAATGTCTCCAATGGAGACATGCCCATCCCCTCGACGTAGACCCGGCGTAAGGTGCCCGGCAGGTCCGCGACGTAGTCCTGGAACGGGATGAGCAGGTGCCGGGTGGCCTCGGGCCGGGCGAGCCAAGCGCGCTCGGCCTCCTCGTAGTCGAGCTCCAGGCTGAGCCCCCGCTCGACGACCCAGGCCCAGGGGAGCGGCGGGAAGTAGCGGTCGGCGGGCTGGGCGTGCAGGTAGTTGAGCGCGCTGCGGAGGCGCTGCAGGGGCTCCCGGTGCATCGTCAAGAAGCGCGCGTCGGGGTACCGGGCCTCCAGGGCCTCCGCCACGCCCAAGAAGTGCCCCTTGATGAGCAGCCGACGCCCGGGGCCCGCCTGGTAGAGCGTCTTCCGCGCCATGCGGTCGAAGAAGGGCAAAAAGTCCTCCTCCCAGAAGGCGCGGCTCGTCGGGGTGACGCGGGCGTAGCCCATGACCTCGGCAAACGGCGCAGCGCCGAGCTGGTGGATGAGCTCACCCAGGTGGTGGGTGTAGGCCATCACCTCAAAGGTGTCCGTGCCCAAGACGTCGACCTCATGGCGGGCGATGAAGTCCTCAGGGAGGTCCCCCACAATCAGCCAGGTGAGCCGCTTCGATCCCACACGGTCCAAGAGCGCCTGCGGGATGAGCGCCCAGAACCACATGAACGGGACGACCGTCTGAATCACGATGGGCGAGCAGAGCCGCGGGTCCGACTCCAGGTACCGCGCGAGCTGGGTCGAGCCGCTGCGCGCGGCGCTGATCTCAAAGATCGGCGCCTCCACCCGCACGGCGTCCAAGGCCCGGCCATAGATCAGCTCATCGAGCATCCAGGCGAGGCCCCAGATCGGCGCGGTCACGCCCCGCTGGGCCAAGCCGAGGGCCAGAATCACCCGGTCCTGCCAGGGCCGGGCGAGGGTCGGCGCGAACACCTTCCCCATGGCCCAAGACCAGCGTGACCAGGGCACCACCACGGGCGGGCGGGCGTTGAGCAGCCGCAAGAGCCCGTAGAGCGGCCAGAGCGGCGCAGCCACGAGGAGCCGCAGGACGAGGCCCAGGGTGAAACGAAGGGCGGAGAGCGTGAAGGACGCGGTGGCGGGCTCAGCGGACATCCGAGACTCCTGCGTGACACAACAGGAGTAGCCTACGCGGTCCGCGCGTGGTTGGGGCGAGAGTGGTCGGGGGGTGGCCGGGAATGGACGGCGATCAGTCTACGGGCAGGTAATGGAAGGTCCGGCGGGTGCCCACCAGCTTCGTTCGTCAATCCAGAACCATTCGTCGTTCGACCGATGATTACAGCTCCAACAGAGCCCGATGATGTACGCGCGCTTGCTGCGCGGCGTCCGAATGTGCGCCCCAACAGACGCAGGATTGGAGCAGCCGATCGTCATACAAGTCCAGCGACCACTGCCAGAGTAGCGACGCCAATGCTCGATCCAGGATGCACAACCGCAAGCCGATGGAGCGGAGTGCGAGCTGGTACCACGAAGATTCTTCACTTTGATAGCCATCTTAGCGCTCATCTCCAGACGTGGAAGTCACGCAGTCATCTGACCAACAGTTGGTTAATGCGTAAATATCTTATTGAAGAAACTATGAAGGAAGGTGGAGGCGGTGGGAGTCGAATAGGCCCGCATTACATACACTTACGAGACAACCTCCTTGGGCGCGGCCTTGGGCGGCGCGGCC